>NZ_PQMX01000127.1:0-9258 GCF_004368385.1 Burkholderia sp. B10
GTGGGTGGGGTGAGCGGTTGAGCGGTTGAGCGGTTGAGCGGTTGAGCGGTTGAGCGGTCGTTCGGGCGTTCGCCGGTTCGACCGGGCGAGCCGCGCCGATACGATGCACGGCGATACGGCGCCTGTTCCCGCCAGCATTCGGACGATCGTTCCCGGACGCGCAAGTACTGCGCGTCCGGCGCTACGCTAGAATAACGGCCCTCTCAAAAACGACGGCGGCCGGCAGTTGCGGCCTCCGTATCCGATGAATGTCATGGCCAAACTTCTGAACGATCAAGAATTCCAGCGTTTCTCCGAACTTCAGCAGAAGCAGGCAAGCTTCACGATCACGCCCGACGAAGCGGACGAACTGCGCGACATCGTCGCGCGCGCGCAGAAGAAGCGCGACGATCGCGCCGCGGCGATGCTGGCGATCGAAAGCTATATCGAGCAGTTCGACATCACGCCCGACGAACTCTTCTCGCCCGAGCAGATCGGCGAGGCCGCGCGCACCTACGGCCTCATCACGGCCACCAAGAAGGAACGGACGCTGCCGCCGTCGATCACGTTCAACGGCAAGCCGTACCAATGGACCAAGACGCTCCCCGACGACGTGCGAGCCGCGCTGTTCGACGCGTTCACGTCCGGCGAGTCGGTCAAGCGCTTCATCGCGATGCCGAAGGACACTGCGCGCTGCGCGCTGACGATTGCTCGCCTCGAGCGCGAAACCGGCGGCGTCTATGCGGACGCCCACCTCGACGAACTCGCGATCACGCGCGACCAGGTGAGCGACGCGGCGACCAAACTCGCCGTGTAAGGGCAGTCGCCCGCCCGCTGCGTGCAATCGCGAAAGCGCGCAGCGCATTGGCACGCTTCGCGGCGCATGCGACGCACACATCGCACGCGGCCGCATCGGCGCGGCACCGGTACCTGCCGGCGCCGCGTCAGCCCGAGCGCTGTTCGCTCGAGGTCCCGAAAAGACTCACTTCAGCCTCCCGAAAACGCTCACCTCAAGCCGCTGGCGGCATCAATCCGGCGGTCCGAACGTCCTCTCCGGCACCTCACACAGACGCTCTCCATTCACTCCCGAAAAGCCTCACCAGGCCTTCCTGAAAGGGCTCACCGCCAGTTCCCGGGAAGGCTCACCGACAGCTCCCGTATCGACTCACCAAGCGTCTCCCGGAAAAGCTCACGTGAAGGCTCCCGTAAAGCCTCACCTTTGAGTTTTTTCAGGCTGGCGATGCATGCGACATACAGCACGTGCACACCGATACGCCGCGAAATTGACCGGGATACGGCACGCGCCTATAGATTCGGCACACACCATCGTGGAAACGAAAACCCCGCTGCGTTCTGCCTTGTTTTGGAGGCGAGCCGCCGAAACGGCTCCCATGCTCGTTCCGATCGCCACAGCCGAGAACATTCGCCCAGACGAACCGCCGCACCGACGACGCACGCATGGCCGACATCGCACGCGCCGGTGCCAACTGCACGCGATACCCACATACTTTTCGACACTCGACGCCTCGCGACTACGGTTGCAGCTTCATCTTGAATCCGACCACGCCAGGCTCCTCCGTCGGCGACACCGCGAACCCGCACGACTTCGCGAGCGAGATCATCGCCGTGTTCTCGCGCAGCGCCTCGCCCACCATCCACGCGGTGCCGCGCGACCGTGCGTATTCGATGATGCGCATCATCATCAGCCGCCCGAGCCCCTTGCCCTTCTGATCGGGCCGCACCGCGATCGCGAACTCGGCCGTCTCGTTGTCGGGATCGGCAACCGCGCGCGCCACCGCGAGCGTATGCGACCGGCCCGATGCGTCGGTGAGCGCCACGATGAAGGCCATCTCACGGTCGTAGTCGATCTGTGTCATGCGCGCGACCTGCGAATGGTCGAAGCTGCGTACCGCGCCGAAGAAGCGCATCCGCAGATCGTCCGGCGTCATCGCGCCGAGGAGCTCCTTGTGCGCATCCTCGTCTTCAGGACGAATCGGACGGATGGTCACCGTTTCGCCGCGCCATTCGAGCGTCTGCTCAAGGTGACGCGGATACGGCATGATCGCGAGCCTGCTGCGCCCGGCCGCGAGCGTGATGCGCGGCGCAACCACATACGTGCGGTCGGACAGCACGCGCAGCGTGACCGACATCGCGACGACCTCGCGCACGTCGCACACGGCCTGCGACAGCGCCGTCAGCGCGCCCAGCGTGGGCTCGACCGGAGCGCGGCGGGCATACGGCGAACGCTCCATCACCGCGCGCGCAAGCACCGTATTCAGCGGCGGCAACCCGTACACAACGAGCGGCGCCGATACGCCGTCGGCCGGCGGCACCGCATAGCGGAATACCGGGCCGAAATTCGAATCGTCGTACATCTCGATCGTCACGTCGACGACCTTCGCGCCGGCCGACGGCTCGTCCGGCTCGCCATGCAAGCCGAAGCGTGACAGCCAGTGCAGCGCCGCTTCGCCGGCCAGCTCGTGTTCGCCGGCTTCGACCATGCGGCGTGCGTCAGCCTGCGCGGACGCGACACGCTCGGCCGGTTGCAGTGGCGTACCTTCGGGCGTCTGCATCAGCAGTTCACGGCCGAGGTTGTAGTCGACCAGCCGCGCATAGGCGCGCGCGAGCCGCTGCGGCGTCGTGTGCACCGGAATGCCGTTCGCGTGCAGCGCATCGCGCGTCGCCGCATCGACCGCGCCGAAGAAGCACGCGAGGATGCCGCGATGCGCATGCTGCCGCGCTTCGATCAACGTGCGCGCAACGGCCTCGGCCGGCGCGCTGTGAGACGTCGAATGGACGACGAACAGCGTGCCCGTTTGCGAGTAGGGTGCGAGCGCCTTGACGGCCGCGCCGAAATGCTCGGGACGCGCGTCGTCGCCCAGCGTGAGCGGGTTGCCGGGCACCGCAACGTGCGGCAGCGCGGCCGACACCTCCGACGTCACCGCTTCCGGCCAGTTGGCCAGCACGTCGCGCACCTGCGCGACCGCATCGACCGCGAGTTTCGCGACGCCCGCATCGCTGGTCACGAGGGTTGCCGCGCCGCGCGCGGTGACGCGCCCGACGCCGAGCGTCTCGATCTCGTCGAGCAGATCGTCGAGCGCATCGACGCGGACCATCCCGGCGCGCTGGAAAGCCGCCGTATACAGTGCGTCGCCCGGATCGCCGCGCCCGGTACGCAGCGCGAGCACCGGCTTGTTGCGCGCGGCCGCGCGCGCCGCCGACATGAACTTGCGCGCGGCGCACACGGTATCGAGTTCGAGCAGGATGGCGCGCGTGCCGGGATCGCTGGCGAGGTAGTCGAGCACGTCGCCGGCATCGACGTCCGCCTCGCTGCCGAGCGCGACGACATGCGAGAAGCCGAGCCCGCGCGCGTTGGCCCAACCGAGCACCGCATTGGTCAGCGCGTTCGATTGCGACACCCACGCGACGCCGCCCGAGCGCGCCGTATAGGCCGGTGCGCCGAAATGTGCATGCCGCGCGGGCGACAGCACGCCGAGACTGCCGGGCCCGACGATACGGAGCACGAACGGCTTCGCGGCCTTGAGCGCCCGGTCGAGTGCGGCGCGATCGGCGTCGGTTCGTGCATCGCCGACGATCACCGCCGCACGTGTGCCGAGCTCGCCGAGCTTATGCACGATGCCGGCCCACGTGGCGGGCGGCGTGCAGATCACGGCGACCGACGGCGGCGCGGGGAGCCGCTCGACATCGCCGATCACAGTGTGCCCGCCGAGCTCTCGGTACTTCGGATTGACGGGCCACACGGGCCCTTCGAACCCGCCGTCGAGCACGCGCGCCCATACCATCGCGCCGACACTGCCCGCGCGCGACGATGCGCCGACGACCGCAACGGACTTGGGCTGAAACAACGCATCGAGATGGCGAACGGTCACATCGACTCCATACGGTAACGAAAGACGGCCCGGCCGGTGCACGGCCCGAATGGCCACGCGCCGGGCGACGCGAACTCCAAGCATAGGCGAACCGGATGCGGCTGCCTATATGCCGATCGGCCGACTGTGCGATGCGCATCAAGGCCGGCAACATGCGCTTGCACTCGACGCATTCACACATTGCAACGAGCGCAGTGGGCGACACGCGACGGCGCGGCGCATCCGTCAGAGGTGAGGATTTACAGGAGCCATGGTGAGCAGATTCGGGAGCCCTATCGCGAGGCGGCGCAATGCGCGAGCGGTGATGCGTGCGCGCTGCACGTCAGCACCGCGAAGATCGCAAATGGCCGTGCGCCTTGCGATGCGAATTACGCGCTCGTTTACCGCAATTCGCCGCCAAATCCGCGGCAATCGCGACGAATGTGTGAAACGCGCTCTTTTAATCGCGGGGAGTTGCCGTTCGATACGCGATGTCGAATCGCGCGTCGGCGGCCCAAAAACAAAACGGTGCGAGGGCCGTGGGGCCGCTCGCACCGTCAGTGACCGCACGAAAGGTGAGGATTTCCGGGAATCAGTCCTTGATCAGGAAACGCGCGCGGTTCTTGCCGAGCCAAGCCGGCGCACGGCCGCGGCCGCTCCACGTTTCGCCCGTCTTCGGATTCAGGTACTTCGGCGGCAACGCGCGCTTCGGCTTCGCGGCGGCGCGCTTGCCGGCCGGGAGGAAACCGAGCTCTTCCGGCGTAATGTCGAATTCCTCGATTTTCGCCCGAATGGCGGCAATTGCATCGGCAATCGCCTTTTCGCGTTCCTTGTCGATCTTTTGCTGAAGTCTTTCGAGTTGCGCAGTCAGTTGCCTGTAGGTCGCCATATGGATGGGACTCCGTGAGTGTTATTCATGAAAAATAGCCGACTCCAAGCGAATAGAAAAGCGCTTTACCCGATTACGTCCCATCGTGCGGTCGTATCGGGCTCAATAATCGCCTTTCTTCTTGCATGCGAAGAGAAGATTTCGCACAGCGTCATCGGTCGATTGCTGGAGAACGTCGAATTCCCCGGTGCAGATGGCTCGGGCATTGTCCGTGCAATTGCTCCAGTCGCTGCCGGTGCATTGCACCTGCGTAGTCGGACGTCCGTCCGCCGTAAACAACGGCGCCCCGCCTCCGCATCCGCCGAGCCCCGTAACCAGGACCAACAATCCGGCCCGACGCCAATGCGTTCCAGGCCACCGACAGACCGACGCAAGCATGTGTTTCATTGTTCTTTCCGTCAACCAATTTTTTAATGCCGCGAGTATGCCATGCGTCGTTACCCCGCGTTCAGTCGGGCGTCCGGTCCGGCGCCCGGTCGGGACGCGCGCGCGTCCTGTACGGCAAAGCCCGGTGGGGATCGTCGGCGATGCGAACGAACACCTGCTCGACGTCCGGAAGCGCGCCAAGTTCGCGTGCCAGCGCTTGCCGGTCGAAGGCGGCTTCGGCACATCCTTCGACATATATGAAGCGCCGCTGCACGGTGATCCACAGGCTCGTGCCGCGCAGGCGCTCGCTGCCCGAAAAATGCGCTTTCGCCGCCGCGGCAATCGGCTCGTCGTACATATAGGAGTTCGGCTTCGTGCAGCGATGGGCGAGCCAGCAGGTGGTGCCGCGCTCGACGCGATAATGCGCGTCGTCCTCCATCTCGGCGTGTGTCATCCACGGGCCGAGCGGCAGCGGACATTCCGCGTAGTCCTGCGACAGTGCAATGAACGGATCGTTGTACCAGTTGCGCCGCGCGGCCGGTATTTCCGCATCGGACTGCGCGAAGGAAGACGCCGTCACCAATGCGGCGAGCCATGCTGCGATACGGATTCGCTTCATCGTTGCCTCCTGCCCGGCGCGTCACGGGCGCCGCGCTGCCAGCCCGTTCGCTTCAGGCTTACGTCGTCACCGGTCGATTCCGAGCGCCGTCATCTTCTTGTACAGCGTCGCGCGGCCGATGCCGATTCGTGCAGCGGCTTCGGTTACCTTCCCGTCGCACGCCGCAAGGGCGTCGGTCAGGAACTGGCGCTCCCAGGCGGCCAATGCGTCGGCATACGAAGCCACCGGCGCAGCGTCGGCGCCCGCGGCATCGGTGGTGCTCCGGCCCGCCAGCGGCGCAACCCGCGTGCCCGCCGGCACGCCGTCCGCCGTCATGCGCACCGGACCGAGGAACGACGCGAGCGCGGCCGCATCGATCACCGAACGGTCCGACAGCATCAGTGCGCGCTCGAGCGTGTTGCGCAGCTCGCGCACGTTGCCCGGCCACGGATACGCGCACAGCATCCGCAGCGCGTCGTCGGTCAGTTCGCAATGCGCGGCGCGGCCATGCTGCGCAGCCAGTTCCTCGAGCGTCGCGTAGACGAGCGCCGCGATGTCGGATGCGCGCTCGCGCAGCGGCGGCGCATGAATCGTCAGCACATTGAGGCGGTAATAGAGGTCGGCGCGAAAGCGGCCGGCCTCGACGAGCGCCGGCAGATCGGCGGAGGTCGCGGCGATGATCCGCACATCGGCGCGCACGATCCGGTTCGAGCCGACCGGTTCGAACTCCTTGTCCTGCAACACCCGCAGCAGCTTCCCCTGCAGCGGCAACGGCATGTCGCCGATCTCGTCGAGAAACAGCGTGCCGCGATCGGCCAGCTCGAACTTGCCGACGCGCCCCTTGCGATCGGCGCCCGTATACGCACCGGGCGCCGCGCCGAAGAACTCGGTTTCGAGCAGCGTGTCGGGGATCGCCGCGACGTTCACCGTCACGAGCGGTTGCAACGCACGCGCCGACGCCGCGTGGATCGCATGCGCGAGCAGTTCCTTGCCGGTGCCCGTCTCGCCGAGCAGCAGCACCGGCGAATCGACCTGCGCCGCGCGCCGTGCCTGCCGCTTGGTCTCGAGGCTCGCCGCGCTCGTGCCGACGAAGCTCGCAAAGGTGTACTTGGCACGGCGCGCCTGCGCGAGCGAACGCTGCGTCGCGATCAGCTGCTGTTGAAGCTGCGCGTAGCGCGAAAAGATCGGCGTGAGCGTCTTCAGTTGATCGAACAGCGCAAAGCCGATCGCGCCAACCGTCTCGCCCGCCTCGTTCTTCAACGGCAGGCGCGTGACGACGAGCGGCTCGCGGCCGGTCTCCATGATGTCCAGCAGAATCGGCTGGCCGGTCGACACCACCTCGCGCATCAAACTATTCGGAATCACGGCTTCGCAGTCGAGGCCGATCGCCTGCTGCGGATCCGCGAAGCCGAAGCGCGCCGCATACCGCTCGTTCATCCAGACGACGCGCGCGTCGCGATCGACCACCACCGTGCCCGCACTGGAATCCTCGAACGTGCGGAACAGCGACTCGGCGGCGCGGCGCAGCACGTCGCCGAAATTGATGGGCAGGCGGGCCAGGTCGTTCATCATCGTGTCGTCGTCTCCATGTATCGTTGGCCGGCTGTCTCCAAAGCGAGACGCAGTATCTCATTTCGGAGACCTGCCGGAATGCGTTGTCCGGGAAAGCCCTGCCCCGTTTGGCGCGCGTCGGCGGGCAGGACATCGTCTCCGGAGCGAGACGTTTTATGTAGAATCTTCAGACATTGGCCGGCGCGGGCCCGCCGGCCTGCGCCGGGCGCCCGCCCGGCGGCGCACTCCGGCCGATGGCACGAAACCTGCACGACCCCGAGCCGGTCCGCGGCGCGTCCCGCGATCGAAAACAAACCAAAGCCATTAGGAGACTCCCTTGTCTTTCGTGATCGTCCTCGCCGCGCTGGCGTTCCTGATGTTCGCCGCCTATCGCGGCTACAGCGTGATCCTGTTCGCGCCGATCGCCGCGCTCGGCGCGGTCCTGCTGACCGAACCGGCCGCCGTCGCCCCGGTCTTCTCCGGCATATTCATGGAGAAGATGGTCGGCTTCGTCAAACTCTATTTCCCGGTGTTCATGCTCGGCGCCGTATTCGGCAAGGTGATCGAACTGTCCGGGTTCTCCGAGTCGATCGTCCATGCGGCGATCCGCTACATCGGCCGCTCGCGTGCCAATGCGGTGATCGTCGTGGTGTGTGCGCTGCTCACCTATGGCGGCGTGTCGCTGTTCGTCGTGGTGTTCGCCGTCTATCCGTTCGCGGCCGAGCTCTATCGCCAGAGCAACATTCCGAAACGGCTGATGCCCGGCGCGATCGCGCTCGGCGCGTTCTCGTTCACGATGGATTCGCTGCCCGGCACGCCGCAAATCCAGAACATCATCCCGACCACGTTCTTCAAGACGACCGCGTGGGCCGCGCCTGCGCTCGGCACGATCGGCTCGCTGTTCATCATCGTCGTGGGCCTCACGTATCTCGAATGGCGCCGCCGCTCGGCGATGGCGAAGGGCGAAGGCTACGGCACGTCGCTCGTGAACGAGCCGGAACGCGTCGAAGCAACTGCGCTGCCGCATCCGGCGCTGGCGATCCTGCCGCTGATCCTCGTCGGCGTTTCGAACTTCGCGTTCACGAAGCTGATCCCGCAGTGGTATGGCGCCGCGTCGTACACGGTCGCGCCGGACGTGCTGCCCGGCGTGCATGCGCCGGTCACGACGTCGATCAAGACGGTCGTCGCGATCTGGTCGGTCGAAGCCGCATTGCTGCTCGGCATCGTGCTGGTGATCCTGACCGCGTTCAAGCGCGTGAGCGGGCGCTTTGCGGTCGGATCGAAGGCCGCCGTCGGCGGCGCGCTGCTCGCGGCGATGAACACCGCGTCCGAATACGGCTTCGGGGGCGTGATTGCGGCGCTGCCGGGCTTCCTGGTGGTCAGCGATGCGCTCAAGAGCATCCCGAACCCGCTCGTCAACGCGGCCGTGTCGGTCAGCTCGCTCGCCGGCATCACCGGTTCGGCGTCGGGCGGCATGAGCATCGCGCTCGCCGCGATGTCGGACCTGTTCATCAAGGGCGCACAGGCCGCCAACATTCCGCTGGAAGTGCTGCACCGGGTCGTCGCGATGGCAAGCGGCGGCATGGACACGCTGCCGCACAACGGCGCGGTCATCACGCTGCTGGCCGTCACGGGCCTCACGCACCGCGAATCGTATCGCGACATCTTCGCGGTCACGGTGATCAAGACACTCGCGGTGTTCTTCGTGATCGCCGTGTACTACACCACGGGCCTCGTGTAAGCGTCAGCATCGGGCGGCGGCGTTCAGACGCGCGCCGCCCGGCTCGTGTCGGCCGTGGCGACGCGGCCGGCAAGCTCGGCGTCGCGCATGATCGGGGGCTTGATGGCGCCGCCGATGCCGGCCGTGCGGACTGCGCTGCCCCCCCGCTTTCCTACGTTTCCGCCTTACGTTCCCGCCTTCCGCCGTCTTCGCGGCCATTGCCCGGTGTGCCGGGCACCTGGCTCTTATACACATCTGACGCTGCCGACCACCTTACGGCTATGAC
>NZ_PQMX01000128.1:0-9062 GCF_004368385.1 Burkholderia sp. B10
GAGGCGGGGAGCGGGCGGGGTCGGGCGGTGTTCATCGCTGGGCGGTGACAGCGGTGGGGTCGCTCGTTTGAATTGCTTCTGCAGGTGCGCGGACGCACGGTGACACGGCAGACGGCAGACGGCGCGAAACGCCGAGGGCACGCGGCAACAGGGCGTACGGGGTCGTGACGAGGCGGCCGCCTTTAAGGCCGTTCCCGCGCATGACGCGCGCCGAGCGCCTGCGCCACGCACCACCGCAGCCATGCTTGCAACATCGCGAACACACCGGGCCGCGGCGCAGGTGGCGCGATGCTCGCGCCGCTCGGCCGCGAGCCGTCAGCGGACAACATCAGGTGGCCGGCCGTGTCGATCGCCATGCATTCGCCTTCGTCGAGCACGCGGCGCATGTACGGCGGCGTCTCGGGCAGCCAGTCGAGACCGCCGTGGCGCCAAGTGACCGCGAGCGCGCCGTCGAGCACGACGATCCGGCTGCCTTTGTCGAACCACGCAAAGTGGCTTTGCCCGGCGTCGAGCCGGATATGTTCCGTGCGCATGGCGAGTCGTTTTCCAGGTTCCGCGGCCCCGCGACGGCGGGACGATAGCGTGAGACAAGATTAAGAAAACGCGTGCGAGCGGGACAGATTCAGCGAGCCGCGATCTGTTGCGGTGCAGACGGCGATTTGGTCGCGCTGTATCGGTGGGTTTTCCTGACATCTGTATCTGGCGCCCGGGAAGGCGCGCGGGCACGATCGCTCGCATGACGCCCATCGACGCCCCGTCCCGCACGCCCTTGCCGATGACCGGCGCACCGCTCTATGAGCGGCTCGCCGAGCATTACCGCCGCATCATTGCGGCCGGCACACTGTCGCCCGGCGACCGGATGCCGTCGGTCCGCGCGTTCATGGCGCAACATGCGGTGAGTTTGTCGACCGCGATCCAGACGTTCCGGCGGCTCGAGGATACGGGCTGGTGCGAGGCGAAGCCGCGCTCGGGCTATTTCGTGCGACGCCGCGCCGCGGCGGCGCTCGGCACGTTGCCGGAAACCGAAGCGCCGCCGCTGAGTGTCGCGCCGCCGTTCGCGGGGCTGCACGAGCGCGTGTCGCGCGTAATCGATCGCGGCAATGCGGCGTCCGATGCGCTGAACCTCGGTGGTGCCTCCGCGTCGGCGACGCTCTATCCGGCCGAGCCGCTGCAGGCGCTCGCGATCCGGCTGCTGCGGCGCAAGCCGACGCTGCTGACCGATGCGGGGCCGGTGGGCGGGTCGCCCGAATTCCGGCAGACGATGGCCCGACGCGCGCTGTCTTACGGCGTGACCGTCGCGCCGGACGACGTGATGTCGACGAGCGGCGGTGTCGACGCGGTGAATCTCGCGCTGCGTGCGGTCGCGCAGCCCGGCGACACGATCGCGATCGAATCGCCGGCCTTCTTCGGCCTGATCCAGATGCTCGAGAGCCTCGGGCTGCGCGCGCTCGAGATTCCGGCGAGCCCGACGACCGGGCTGTCGATCGAAGCGCTCGACGTGGCGCTGACCGCGTATCCGGACATCCGCGCCGTGGTGGTCGTGCCGAATCTGCAGAACCCGCTCGGCAGCGTGATGCCGGACGAGCGCAAGGCCGCGCTGGTCGCGCTGTGTTCGCGACACGGCGTTGCCGTGATCGAAGACGAACCGTACCGCGAACTCGTCGAGGCGCCGCACGCGGTGAAGCCCGTCAAGGCCTGGGATCGCGACGGCACGGTGATCTACTGTCCGTCGTTCAACAAGGTGCTTGCGCCCGGCATGCGGCTCGGCTGGATCAGTGCGGGCCGCTGGCACGCGCGCGTGAAGATGCTCAAGTTCGCGCACAGCCGGCACAACGCGGCGTTGCTGCAGGCCGTCGCGGCCGAGTTCGTCGGCTCCGGCGCGTTCGATCGCCATCTGCACCGGTTCCGCGAACAGCTTCGCGTGCAGCGCGACGTGACGATCGATGCGATCGCGCGGCATTTTCCTTCAGGCACGAGAATGAACCGCCCGCCGGGCGGCATGCTTCTGTGGATCGCGCTGCCGGACGGCGTGCATTCCGAAGCCTTGTTCGACGTGGCGCTGGCCCAAGGGATACGGATTGCGCCGGGTTCGATCTTCTCGAATTCCGACCGCTTCGACGCGTACATTCGGCTTGCCTGCACGCGGGTATTCGATGCGGCGCACGAAGAGGCGATCCAAACGCTTGGCCGATTGATACGCGATGCGGCGGCCGCTGCGTAAGCGCGGGCGCCGGCTCGGCACGGGCGTAGCCTTCCGCGCCCGTTTGCCGCGACGGCGGGACGGGGCGGCCGATATGGCGGGGCGTGCTTGCGCCGGTCGCGCGCCGTGCGACGCTGCGCCACCGGTATGACTTCGGCGCGTTCATCGACCGACCGTATGCGTGGCGAGGTGCTGACGGATCAGCGACAGATAGCGATCGCCGACGGAGAAGTCGCGCGCGACACGCGACCGCTCGGGCTGGCGCAGCGTTGCCGGCGCGCTCACGCCCAGATAGCGGCAAAGCGCGGACGGAAACGGCTTGCGCGTATGGCCGAGCTGGCGCGCCGCGCGCTCGACGCGGGCGTCGCCGACCTGTGCACGCAGCCAGGCGAGCACTTGCCGATCGGTGTCGTTGACGATACGGACCAGATGTTCCGCTTTAAACAGGGACCCTTGTTGCATAAGGCTCTCCGGGTGTTCTCGTCGATCGACCGGGCCGGCCGCGATGCAACGCTACGCCGGACCCGGAGCCGACAACCAGTCCTGCCGACGGTGGCGCGTGCTTCGTGCCGGTGCCGCCAATACTGGTTGGTTATACAGCTGGTTATCCATACAGTATTTGGGGCGAAGTGGGTTGTCAAGCGGAATGTCGGGCTATCGGTGAAAGGGATGAGGCGGGACAGAGGGCGCTTGCGTCCAAGCACCGCGGAAGGGCTTCCGCGCCGGTCGTTATCGCCCGCGTTTCAGGCCGTGATACCGAGACGTGCCACGGTCTTGCGTCGCCCTACAACGCGAAGCAACCGCCCAACGTGCAGACACCCCGTTCGCCCCGCGCCTTCCCGCCAGGTTCGCTTCGACAACCTCGCGCGACAAGGCAACGGTACGCGGGCTCCGGCGAGCCCGCGCGCCCATACGCGCCCATCCCCCCCACTCAGCGCGTCCGCGCCGCGCCCCGGGCCACTCCATCGGAACCGCCCCGCGGCACGAGTTCCGCATAGCGCGCATCGGTGAGCGTGCCGAGGAAGGCGACGATGTCGTCGATCTCGGCGTCGGTCAGCGCCGGCGGCGTGCCCGGCCGACGATTCAGCGGCGTCGAATTGACGTTGATGTTGCCGCGATAGGCCACCGGCACGTCATCGAACGTCCGTGCGCCGTGATACCAGAACGCAGGGTCGGTCGAGCGCGTGTTGTAGAACGCGACGGCGTCGCGCAGCGTGCGGAACACGCCGTTGTGCATGAACGTCTGCTTGACCGCGACGTTGCGCAGCCCCGGCGTGCGCAGGTAGCCGCACCATTGCGTCGGCTCCGGCCAGCGCAGGCGCGCGGCGGTGTCGCACAGTCCGTTGTCGAAATGCCGCGGATCGCGGTTCGCGGCGAGCGCCCGGTTGCGCGGCACCGCAATCGCGTCGTAGCCGAAATCGGTGAACAGCGAGCGCTCCGGCCGGCTGGACGTCTCCGACAGCGTATGGCAACTCATGCAGTTGCCCTTGTCGGGATTGCGAAACAGCGCCAGGCCGCGCATCTCGGCCGGAGCAAGCGGCGCACGCGTGCGCAGAAACGCGTCGAAGCGCGACGTGAACGGCGCCATTTCATCGCTCTGCAGATAAGCCTCCATCGCCGACCCGAGCGCCTGCACCAGCTGTTCGGGATCGCGCCGCACCGACGCGCCGAACCTCGCGGCGAGATCGCCGGCCAGTTCGGTGCCGTCAACCTTGCGCAGCAGCGCGGCCGGCGACCGGTTGTTCATTTCGTTCGGATCGAACAGCGGCCCGCGGATCTGTTCGGCGAGCGTATCCGCGCGGCCGTCGTCGAACAGCCCACCGAACGGCGCCGGCGCCGGCGCGTCGTCGTCCTGGTAGAAGTGGCGGCGCGGCACGTAGCGCACATACAGCAGCGACGGCGCGTTGCGCCGGCTGAAGCGGCCCGGGCGGCTGCCTTCCGGCACGCCGGGCCCCGCGAGTGCGGCGGCCGACAGCGTCGGCGCGAATGCGCGCGCCGGATCGTGGCAGCCCGCGCACGACATGCCGCGCGGCTCGGACAGCCGCGAATCGAAGAAGATCCGACGGCCGAGCGCGACGAGCGTCGGGTCGGGCGCGAAACGGGCGGTAGCCGCATCGATCTTGCCCGCCACCTGCGGTGTGCCGTCGCCGATCGTGCCGACCACGCGCGACGGCGGTGCGCCCGCCAGCAGCGTCGTTTCCGGCGGTGCGGCCCGCGTCGACGGCGCCGCCGATAGGGCGATCCCAACGAGTGCCGCTGCAGCGGCCATGCGTATCGTCCGGCTGCCGACGCTGGAAGTCGAGGCAGTCGCCGGACCGGCGACTGCGCCGTTCGCCCACCCATATGCGCCCGCCGATCCGACCATAACCGCGCGCCGCACGAGCACCTCGCCGCAATCCCTCGGCGAACGACCCGTCGCTCGAATCGCGTCGATCACGGCGTGATGAATCCGGTCTTGTCGCAGGCGAGCGTCGTGCCCGACTGGCTGCACGACGCGAGCAGCTTGCCGGCCGCCGAATAGGCATGGAACAGCCAGCCCGTCGCGGGCGCCGGGCGCCGCTCCATGATCAGGAAGCCAAAGCTGTTGTTGTGCGACAGCCGTTCGATCACGGCGCCCGGTGCAGGCGTGAGGCCGGCCGGGAACGGATCGGGCAGCGCGACGTCGAGGTTGTCGCCGCCGTTGCCCGACACGATCGTCGCCGGATGTCCCGACGAGAAGTTGATGGCCTGGAAGTCGTGCACGTGGCCGTGCAGCGCGACATGGATGCCGGGCGGGTAGTACGCCTGCGCGTTCAGGCTCGCCATCACCGACTGCAGCGCGAGGTTGCCCGGCGCCGGCGTGCTGCCCGCGATCGGCGCGAACGCGAGGATCGGATGATGGTTCGTGAAGATCGTCGTCGACATCCCCGCCTTCGACGCGAGCGACGCCACCGACTGAAACTGCTTCTGGTAGATGCGAAATTGCGCGTCGGTCGTCTTCAGCGGATTGCGCCCGACCTTCGCGCTGTCGAACACGATCACCTGCGTGCCGCCGCCGAGCGATACCGCGTACGGCTCGGAGTAGTTCGCGTCGGCGTCGTTGGCCGGATCGTCGCACGTGCGCGTCGCGGCATACGGGCGCGGATCGAGGAAGCGATACCAGCCCTGTCCCGCGCGCGCGCATTCCTCGTGGTTGCCGCGCACGACCACCCACGGCGCCTTGGCGAACAGCGGGGCGGCCGGGCGGAACAGGTCGGCCTGCCACGCATCCCAGCCGTAACCCCATGGGCTGTCCTTGCAGCCGGCGATGTCCGGCGGGCAAGCGTTCTCGCGATAGTGGTAGTCGCCCACGTGCAGCACCAGGTCCGGCGACAGCTTCGCGACGCTCGCCGCGATCGTGTCGAACGGCCAGACGGTCGCGTCGTTGCACGCCTGCCATGCGTTGTCGGCCTTCTTCATCCGGCAGCCGGTATCGGCGATGATCGCGACGCGCTGGGGTTGCGCCTTCGGCAGCGGCAGCGTGCGGCCCGCGACGCTCGCCGCCTGCGCATCGGCCGGCAACGTCGCCTCGCACACCGACACGGGGAAGCTCGACGGCTTCGAGTCGGCCGGGTCGCTGGCCGTCGGCCGTTGCGCGACGGTCGCGGCGCCGGCGCGCAGCGTCATGCGCGACTGCTTGCCGTCGACCGATAGTTGCGGACACACCGGATCGCTCGCGGAAGCCGGGCTGTAGTTGGTGATCACGCGTGCGATCGCCTGGTTCGCGTCGCCGATCTCGACCCATGCGGCCTGGACGTTGATCGCGGCGCTCGCGGGGTCGGCGGGCGAGTCGATGTGGTTCGAGCACGCGGACAGGGCGACCGCGGCGAGCGCGGCGCAGCGCGCGAACAGCGCGGATGAGAGCAGTCGTGGCATGGAAGGCACCGTAGGAAAGCCGTCAACGATACGCAGCGCGAATGTAAGAAATATGAACGGTCGGCGAGCGCAGCCTTGACTTCAAGCCGGCTTGAAGCAGCATAGTCGCGATTCCGATCAACGCTGCAGCGCAAAGGATGACGATGATGACAGACAGCCGCCCCAACGAAGCACAGAGCGCGCTATGGAACGGCCCGTCCGGGCTCGCATGGGTCGAGGCGCAGCGCACGCTCGACCGGATGTTCGAGCCGTTCGAGACGCTGCTCGCGGACGCGGCGGCAGCCACGTCCGCGCATGGCGTGCTCGACGTCGGATGCGGGACCGGCGCGGTCACGCTCGCGATCGCGCGACGGCTCGCGAAGGACGCGCAGTGCACGGGCGTCGACATTTCGGCGCGGATGATCGCCGCGGCACGCGAGCGGGCCGAGCGCGACGGCGTCGATGTCGAATTCGTGCATGCCGACGCGCAGACGCATCCGTTTGCACGCGAGCGCTTCGATCTGATCGTGTCGCGTTTCGGCGTCATGTTCTTCGACGATCCGGTTCGCGCGTTCACCAACCTGCGGCGTGCGGCGCGCGCGAACGCGCAACTGCGGTTCGTCGCCTGGCGCGCCGCGGCCGACAATCCGTTCATGACGACGGCCGAACGCGCCGCCGCGCCGTTGCTGGCCGATCTGCCTGCGCGACAGCCGGGCGCGCCCGGACAGTTCGCATTCGGCGACCGGCAGCGCGTCGTGTCGGTGCTGTCGGACAGCGGCTGGGCCGACCTCGCGGTCGAGCCGGTCGATGTCGCGTGCGCGTTGCCGACGGCCGCGCTGGACGACTACGTCGCGCGGCTGGGCCCGGTCGGGTTGGCGCTGCGGCAGGTGGATGTTGCGACGCGGCAGCGTGTGCTCGACGAAGTGCGCGGCGCGTTCGATCGCTACGTGCAGGGCACGGATCTGCGCTTCGATGCAGCGTGCTGGCTGGTCACGGCACGGGCGCCGTCTGCGTGAGGCGGCCACGGGGCAGCGCTGCCCGGCATATGCGTCGTCGCTCACGCGTGACGGATATGCGGATGACACCGCCGGTATCAGCCGCGACGCTCGATCGCTACGTGCAGGGCACGGACCTGAGTTTCGATGCCGCGTGCTGGCTCGTCACCGCACGGGCGCCGTCTGCATGACGCATCCGCAGCTCAGCGCTGCCCGGCATATGCATCGTCGTTCACGCGTGACGGACGCGCGGCTGACACCGCAGATATCAACCGCGACGCCCCCGCAACATCACCCAAGCGCAACCGGCGGCAACGAGTGCGAGCCCGAGCAGTACCGCTTCGACGCCGAGCGCGAAACCGGGCGGCATTTCCCCGTGGTCGTGCTCCGGCGACAGGTTTTGCGTGATCGCCACGGCGCCGCCGGCCAGCAGCGCGATACAGACGATCCAGTAGAGCTTGCCGCGCGGCGCGGCCGCGCGAATTCGCCACAGCGCGAGCCCGACGCCGCCGAGGTAAAGCACCGCGAGCGTCGCGAGCGCGACGATGTCGCCGGTGCTGCCGTTCAGGAGCTTGCTCATCGCGTTGCTCCGTCGGCCGGCGCGCGCCGGCGCGACGCGATCGCAACCGCATGCACGTTCGTGCGGCGTCCATCGCGTGTTCGGGCGCACGGCGCGGCAAAGACGCGCGCCGGCCGGCCGCCGGCGGCACGCGACGCCTGCGGTGACGCGACAGCCTCGAATGTCGTGCGAGGCAAAGAACGGAAATCCGGCATGGCTGGTATTCAGTTGTAGGCGCAACGAGACACGGCGCGTGTGTCGCGGTGTGAGGGCTGCAAGAACGGAACCTGCAGCGACGATCGAACCGGACGAATTGTAAGTGATCGCCGCGGGCGGGAAGGGGCGTGTGACCGGCGCGCCGCAGGCGCTGCGCAGCGCCCGCCGTGCATCGTTGCCGCGACCATCGATTTGCACGCCCGACAACGCGCGAAAGCGGCTCGCTCGCCGCCGCACGGGAGCAAACGACGTGCCTCCGCGAAGCGGCGCGTTTTTCGTAACCACCAGGCAATAATCGGCGCGCAGATGTTATATTGCGCGCGCGTGCGCCCGACCGATGGGCCAGAAAAATCAGTATCCGCGGACCGGCGCGCAACAGAAGAAATTCAACTAGAACGGGTCCGTCGCGCCATCGGTCCAGCGTCTCCTGGACCAACGCCCGGCCCATGCGTCTACGCACCGAGGGGACCGACATGAACCGCGTTTATCGGCTGGTCTGGAGCCGCAGCTTGCGCGCTCCGCAAGTGGTATCCGAGCACACCAAAGCATCCCACGGCGGGGTCGACGCCAGCCATGGCGCCACACCCGCGCGCCGCTGCGCTTCCATCGTTTCCATTGGCGTGTCGCTGGGTCTGGCCGGCGCGGCCGTCCCGGCCTGGGCCGTCACATGTGCGCCCAGCACCATCGCTAATTGCAGCGCCGCGGGCGGCAGCGGCACCCCTGACCGCAGCGGCAACGGGGGCAGCGGTAACGGCGGCGGCGGCGGTGCATCTACGCTGAGCGGCCCCAACACGGTCCAGATTCCGGGCGGCGCCACGTCGGGCGGGACAGGCGGCACCGGCGCGATGAACGACAGCGGCCAGGGCGGCCCGGGCGGAGCCCCTGCCGCGGCGCTCGCCGGCGATGTGGTAATCAACGCGAACGTGCAGGGCGGCGCAGGTCAGGCGTTCGACGGCTTCAACTTCGCCGGCGGTGGCGGTGGTGGCGGCGCGGGTGTGTATTCGACCGGCACCAGCGTGACGGTCAACAGCGGCATGACGGTGCAGGGCGGCACCGGCGGCAATGGCGGGGCCGGCACGTCGGGACCGGTGTCGAACGGCGGCGGCGGCGGCGGCGGCGGCGCGGCGCTGGTCATGGTGACGCCCGCGGCCGACGTGTCGAACCAGGGCACGCTGATCGGCGGGAACGGCGGCAACGGCGGCGGCGGTGGCTTCGCCGG
>NZ_PQMX01000129.1:0-8503 GCF_004368385.1 Burkholderia sp. B10
GGTGGGGGCCGCTCCCGTCTCTGGATAACCAGGATAGTGCATCGACACTGCTGACTCTGCGTCCCTTGGCGCATGTGGGCATTCGCGAACAGACCATCGCTACCGCAGTGCTGCTCTGCCTTGCCGACTGTATCGAGACCGCACAGGGCAATCCGGC
The DNA here is from genome assembly GCF_004368385.1 of Burkholderia sp. B10. NCBI lineage: Bacteria > Pseudomonadati > Pseudomonadota > Betaproteobacteria > Burkholderiales > Burkholderiaceae > Burkholderia > Burkholderia sp. B10. Next base: position 158 of record NZ_PQMX01000129.1, read on the forward strand.
TGTGAAGGCTACGGAAGCGCTGGGGAAGGGGGTCTTCAGCTATGGAAATCGGCTTTACTGCCGTTGGAGCGACGACGATAGCCAAGCGAGATTCTCGTGGGGCAGTTCTGACACATACAGTCGCTACTACGCTGACTATCAGCAGTTTGTCGCTCGGCCCAGGGAGGTCGCTGCCGCGCTCGAGGACGAGTTCGACAATGAAGACGATGCGCGCGTTTTGATGGTGAAGCTCGATGTCAGCGCCTACTACGATCGAATCAATATTCCACGGCTCATCGCAAAGCTGAAGAATGAGTACAACCGCTACTGGGGCGACGACATTGAAAGACCGATGGACGATGATGCGTTCTGGGTGGCCGCCGAGGCTGCGCTGACCTTCGAGTGGTCTACTGCCGATGATGCGCTCAAGGGGCTGTTGAAGAATAGCGAGCTGCCGCGTGGTTTGCCGCAAGGGCTCATGGCGAGTGGCTTCTTTGCCAATGCCTACCTACTGGAGCTTGATCGTGCGATTGGGCTTGCATGCCAGAAGCGGCGCAATATCAAAATCGGTGACCGCGAATCACTGGTGACGCTTCACGACTACTGCCGCTACGTCGACGACCTGCGCTTGGTAGTGTCTACCGATGACCCTGAGTTGGACCTCGCCGAGTTGCAGACGGGCATCACAAACTGGACTCAAAGGCAACTGAACAAATCTTTGGGCGACGCTCAAGGGAAAATCACACTGACCCTTAACGGCGCCAAGACCGAAATTGAGCTGCTGAGCAAAGTTGCGAAAGGCACAAGCATTGCTAATCGCATGCGGCAGGTCCAGCAGCAACTCAGTGGCCCATTCGATCTATCTTCGTTGGAAGATCTCGAGACAGCATTGAATGGCCTCCTGTCGATGGCAGAGGTGGAAGGAGCAACCAGCAAGGTACGGAAGCCCCGCGGCGTTCCTGCCTTGGCCCTTGTAACCAAACCACCGATGGACGTACGTGATGACACGCTTACCCGATTCGCTGCATTCCGCATCTGCAAATCGCTGAAGCAGCGCCGGCTTTTGACCGACTTGGGCGAGACGCGCGAGAACGGTACGGCCGGCGAGCAGCTTCAACAGGACTATGAACTTGCCGCTCGGCGCTTGGTTGGTGCTTGGTCGGAAAACCCTTCGCTTGTTCAAGTTCTGCGGTACGCGTTTGACCTATTTCCCTCAGCATCTCTGTTACGGGATGTCCTCGACGCACTTGCCCGGAAGTTTCAGGACGCAGACAGTCATTCTGACCAAGCATCTGTCGCTTGGTACATTTTGGCCGAGCTGTTTCGTGCGGCTGCCACGGAAACAGGCCGATCGTCGGTCGGTGATGACGGGCTGCAGGTCGGGGATATCGACGAGTACCGTGCGGAGCTTGCTGAGTATGCAGAGACGGTCCTGCAGAACGGCGACTGTCCGTGGTTTGCGCAGCAACAGGCTGCGCTACTGCTAGCTACACTTGGCTCTCCCTCGAACTTACTGAGTGACGAACCAGAACTTGCACGCTATCGCGTCCTCCATGCGTACCTCTCCGGTCGATATCAATCTGAAGGTCTCCCAGACGATGACGTTATCGGAATTGCCATCGTGGGGTATCAGCTGGAAGGCAACGCGCGTAGGTTTGCAAACTGGCTCCGTCGCTTCTCGGTTAAGCGAAGTAAGAACAGCACCCGCCGCGCATTCGAGCTGGTATACAAGGGCGACCCATCTCTTTTCGATGCGATTACCACGCTCCGCGCCAACGGTGCCGCTTTTTTTGATCGCGAGCTCCTCAACCCAGAGCAGGCTCTGCACGTTGATTCTCGGAACAAGGATGGCGAGCCTCTTCCAACCGGGGTCTGGCTCCGCCTCAGCAGGGCTGCTTGTCATTCCACGAGACCGTTTAGGCATGAGAACGCGCTGCTGAGGCTTGCGCAATGCCTGACCGAAGTGGATGACTGGACTCGGCCGGACGATACGATCTACTCAGCCTTTGACTTTGATGTGATGTGCGAAGACTGGACGCGGCTCGACGACCCCGACGGCCCATCGCTGCATGTTCGTCTCCAGCCAAAGAGCGCGCAACGAAAGACGCCGCGATTCCGGGCTCCAGCGTGGTGCAAACCCGAGTTGAGTTGGCAGTACGCGATTGGCGCAATCCTGCGTGCCGCTGCGGTTGGCAGCAACGACTTCACCCTCGTTTGGCGCGTCGGCGGGAGCGAGTCTGGTTGGTACCGCGGACTTTCAAGTACCCCGTCACGTCGACAAGTTGGGATGCTCCATTCCTCGCAGGCTCTGGGCGGCACTGCCTCGTCAGTTACGCCATGGTTTAGTGGCCTGCTCAACGTTCTGCTTCGATGGCCCGGGATTGAGGTTGACCCGGACGAGCATCCGGCCTCAAGCACTGCCGAAGTGAAGGATCTGAGGGGCATCATTAACGAGCGCCTCAAGGTCCAGAGCGGAATTTTTGGCCGCAGCACTGGTTCACCGGTCTACCGCTACCCCGTACGTTGGCAGCTCCGCGATTCCCGGTCGCTGCGAGTCGTCGTCGTCCAGGGGTTGCTTCCAAGCGTCGCGGACTTCAAGACACATGAACTCGACGGTCTCAGCAGCAACCCTTTCCGAACGCAACACCGCAATCACACCGCCGCGCTGTTGAACTTGGTCGCGAAGAAACTCGATGCATACGAGCGCCTCGGTGACGGCGCGAAGAAGCCAATCGTTGACCTCGTCGTCTTCCCCGAGTACTCAATTCATGTTGGTGACCAAGACCTGCTTCGAGCCTTCTCCGATGACACCGGTGCGATGCTCCACTACGGCCTGCTGGGAGCGCTGCACCCGATAACCGGGAGGCATACAAATGCGTCACGCTGGCTGATTCCGGTCCGAACGAGCAGCCGGAGATCGTGGATCGAAGTTGACCAGGGAAAGTTGCATCTCACGGGCGTTGAGCTGGGGATGGGGGTTGAGAAGTGGTGTCCATACCGGGTGGTGATAGAGCTACAGCTGGACCAGCTCACATCGTATCGGATGGTGGGAGCCATCTGTTACGACGCCACTGACCTCGCGCTTGCCGCCGACATGAGGAACGAGTCGCACATGTTTGTGGTGCCTGCACACAATCAAGACATTAAAACGTTTGACAGCATGATTGCCGCGCTCAGATATCACATGTATCAGCACGTAGTCGTCTGCAACATCGGTGAGTTCGGTGGCTCGTCCGCGCAGGCTCCGTATGACGATGAACATCGACGCACTATCTCCCACGCGCATGGGGCGAACCAAATCTCGGTGGCTGTCTTCGACGTGCCGATGGACCACTTCGGTCCCAAGCTTCTCGCGTTGTCGCCGGGAGCGCCGAAGATGGTGAAGAAACGACTAGGTAAGACACCACCAGCGGGGCTTGCGCGTCGGCCATAGCAGGTAGCTTTTCAATTCAGCTACCGAAGGGGCTTATATAGGGACTTAACTCTGAATGATGATGTGGCAATGGCGGGGGCGACTCGAGGCCTGAAATTTGACAGACACGACACTCGATTAGTCGCGAGGACAATGCGGCCGTAGCTAGGCAGTCATGCATTGCCGAAAGTCGGCGTCGCCGCGATTAACTCGAAATAGTTGGCCGCCGACGGAGCAGCGGCCAACTATCTAGTACGCTAGCATTGCTAGACGAGTACTGAGGCTAAATGCAATGAAGCTTGAAAGCGTGATTCAAGAGTGGATGGTGCAATTGGCTGGTGGGGACGGCAGGGTTGGCAACAGCGACTTGTACAGCGTCGTCCGGTATGACGACAGTTCACTGAGCCGGGAGATGAAGAACGAGGTAGAGCGATACGGACTCGAAGGTGGCCTCGGTCCATCACGACACCGCTCGGCCCGTGAGGCTTGTCGAGTACTAAAAAGTCTCGTGGAGCCTCGATTCAAAAGCGCGAACAGGAACATCTCTTTGGATCCTGGGAAGGTTCTCAAACCGGACTTAATTCTCGAGGACGAGATCAGCAGCGCCTTCGTAATAGTGGAACTCAAGCGTAGCCGTAAAACTGCCCGAGAATTCGCTACGGAGCTGCTAGCCTACGCTAACTGCTTATCCGAGCAGTATCCCGGCTCGCAGGTGTTTCTCGTGGCGATCTCGACGAGCTGGGCTCCCCTCGAGCAACACGCATTTGCGCAACTGGCACACTATGAAATCCCCACCCTCGCGTTGGAGTACCGCGAAGAGAGTGCGTACGAACGGACGCCGACCCTACTGGTGCGGGATGACCTGCTACCAATCGCGGATGTCAGACCCTTCTCTCCGGATGCTTTGTTGGCGGATACAAAGGTCTTCTTGCTTCCTGACGACTGGCGTATTCCGCCTCAGGTTGAGCGCTGGTGTAATCGTATTGAGCACGCTGTCACGGCACTAGTGCGCGAGGCAGAAAGAGGGCGCGCATCCGGGTTTGTTGTCGTTTGGTACTGCCCGCGTGAGAGATCGAGTCAATCGCAAGTCAGGCTATTCGTTTCTATGGCAGTGCGTAACTCATTTCGCTCTCAAGAAATCCCTGAATTCAAGACCGAACAGGAGGCAGAGGACTTTGCATGGTCGAATACTTTTACCGAGCTCATCGATGATACGGCAGTACGACTCCTGCTCGATCTTGAAGTCGGCCAAAATATCCTCTCGTACTCGTCGGAATCTGAAGGCATTTGGGCCAATCTTGAGGCTCGACTTGCTAACGAAGGCGCCCACATCTTGCGATTCGACGCCTTCGGTGAGATTGGCGATCAAGTGAGCACTTGGCGCACGCAGCAGCGCTATGCTTTGGCACCCGTAGTTGCCGACATTACCTCATTGCCGACGTGGCATCCTCTCACCTGGTTATCGGCATTGGAGTCGCTTATCGACACAAGCGAGCAGGACGAGGGCGATCCGCTGGCGTGGCATGCATTCCGCTGCGGTGAGAACGTTGGCAGATTCAGATCGGCAAACTTCGGGCAACGCGATGCGCGTCATTTCGGGTGGGCAACGACCCAGGCGCGCTTTGCGAGCACGTGGTGTGAATTTTTTGCATCGAGCTATGAGGCGCCAGCACTATTTGCTCAGGTTATCGGTAACACGCTTCGTTGTGGTCTTCCCCGGTGCGATCTGGCGGTTGAGTTTGCTTCGAAGCGCTTAGCTGAATGCGGCGAACTGGCTCGCTATTGCTTCGCACTGGGGTATCACGTTGGGTCGGGGTGCGATAACGTCGAGTACTTAGTGAAAAGCCGGTATGGCCTGCGAAAAAGCGGGATTCGATTGCCCGACCAACTAGATGCGAAGGTCGACGAGGTGGAAAGAAGTTTCAGCTACCTCTTCACTTCCCCATAGCTGTGTGCCATGTGAGCCTCTATCGCCGTGACGCTTTGATGAAAGAGCGCCTCTTGGCGCTCTGAGGGCGGCACATCGGAAGACAACTCCGAGTCGATGAGGGCTGAAAGAAATGACTGAGAATCGCAGGGATTCTGACGACTGCGCCCTGACCAGCTTCGGTTATTCGATCGGCGGTGGCCGAACCGCCGACGTTGTCGTTAGTTGTTTTCCGTTGGAGGCTGCCATAAAAGTGGTCCAATGACGAACGACGATAACAGGTCGACTTTCGCCATACGTGGCCCAGAAGCCAACGTGGCGCGCAGCTTTATCCAGTTGCTCACGTGAGTCAATAGTCGCGTGAGGGGGCGAATTGGTCCGGCCGCACGTTCATCGCAGATCGTGAGGTTTGCGGCATGGTGTACTACTCAACGAGGATGTATGAGTACCGGTGAACTTCAACTGCGCTCGATAAGTCAGCTAATGACCGAGTCGTTCTTAATCCCCGCTTACCAGCGCGGCTATCGCTGGACCTCTCGGCAGGTAACGGAGTTGCTTGATGACGTCGCCGCCTTCACGGAAAGGCAAAGACCGGTTCAAGGGGAGTTTTATTGCTTGCAGCCAGTCGTCGTCACACGACGTAACGACTACTGGGAACTCATTGATGGGCAGCAACGGCTCACTACGATTTTTCTTATCCTCTCCTACTTCAACAACCGCTTGGTACCCGAAGAGCGCAAGGCCCTATTCGCGCTCAACTACAAGACTCGTGAGAACAGTGCGAGCTACCTGCGTTCCCTCGACGAAAAGCTCCACGAGGAGAACATCGACTTTTTCCATATCTGGCACTCGTACCAAGCCATTCGCGACTGGTTCAAACCTAGGAGCAACCGGTTGAACTACATCGAGGCTGCCTTCCTGAACGAAGTCAAGGTCATCTGGTACGAGGTAGACCGGGCCGTCGAACCGATTGACGTGTTTACGCGACTGAATGTCGGCAAGATTCCACTCACGAACGCAGAGCTTGTGAAGGCACTGTTCTTGCGGGGTGGTAATTTCGACAGCGAGGGACCACGGGCCAAGCAATTGCAGCAACTGAGAATTGCCCAAGACTGGGATGAGATTGAGCGACGCCTGCAGGAAGAGGCATTCTGGTACTTCTTGGCGAATCGACAACAAGAAGCGAATCGCATTGACCTCGTCTTGGGTCTACGGGCCGAAGAGATCCAGCAGGTTGCCAATCGCTGGGATGCCAACAGCCTGTTCCTTGCATTCAACGCGCATCTGGCTGCAAGGCAGGACGCGGTAGCAAACGAGTGGGACGCAGTAAAACGAATGTTTCTGCAACTCGACGAGTGGTTCCGGGACCGCTTCCTGTATCACGTTGTTGGGTTCCTTCTCAGCCAAGAAGTCAAAGTAGGGCAGATACGTGACCTCGCGCGGGGCGCTGGGTCCAAGACCGCCTTCCGAGCCGCGCTGAAGGCAGAAATTTTCAAGCTCGTCTTTGGTAAAACTCGGAGCGCCGCGGATGAGATGGGATTGGCTCGGTTCGTTGAAGGCTACGTCGCGCAGCTGGACTATGAGTCGCATCGTGCTTCCATCCGTCGTCTCCTTCTACTGTTCAATATCGCGTCGCTACTGGAACTCGGCGACAGCGGGCCGTGGTTTCCTTTCGATCACTTCAAGAAAGATCAATGGGACCTAGAACACATTCGCTCGGTGAAATCCGACATGCCTCAACGCGTTGACGCTCAGAAAGCTTGGCTCGGACAGGCTGTCGAATACTTCTCCGAGCCTGAGTTGGCGGCGGTCGGCCGCACGAGTCGCACATGCGAGCAGGAGTTGGCTGAACGTTTGCGCGCGCTGAGCGCGAAGGAACCCTTCGACGCCGTCGCATTCGAGACTGCATTCAACGACGTTATTGACCGCTACGATCCAGGCTCGGATGTTGAGTTCGACAACAGTATTGGCAACTTGACGTTGCTCGACGCTAGTACGAACCGAAGCTACGGGAACGCTATCTTCCCGCACAAACGGCGCAAACTCATCGCGTTGGACAAGGCAGGCCGCTTCGTTCCGCCTTGTACGAAGAACGCCTTCCTGAAGTACTACAGCACCAAGATCGACGAAATGCTGGTCTGGAGTCGTTTGGATGCGAAGGAGCATCAGGAAGCACTCGTCAGTGCGCTGGTGCGGTTCTTCACATATGACGGAGCATGCGTATGAGCGAGGCCCGACAGCATTCATTCGCTACGCTCTTCTCGAGCGTCGATGCCGTTGAAATTCCCATCATTCAACGTGACTACGCCCAGGGCCGCGAGCAGTCCACTGAGGTCTTGGGTGGCTTCCTGGCGTCGCTGCGGGACGCATTGAGCAGTGAGGACGGGCGCGGGATTGACCTCGACTTCATCTACGGGACATTCGAGGACAGTGCAAGCAGTGTGCTGTCCCTGCTCGACGGCCAACAGCGTCTAACAACCCTGTTCCTCCTGCACTGGTACGTCGCAATGTGCGAGGGGCAGTTGGAAGACTTCAGGGCTCGCTGGACGAAAGGCGGGCGCTCCAGGTTCACTTACGCCACGCGGCCTAGTTCGGCTGAGTTCTTTGACGCGCTTGCAAGCGCTGTGGTTGCGCCGCCGGCCGACGGGAAGCAGTGGGAGGGCAGACTCTCAGAACGCTTGGTCGACAGCAATTGGTTTTTCCTGTCGTGGCGCAGTGACCCTACGGTCAAGTCATGTCTGACCGCGCTCAACTCTATTGCCAAGACGTTTGGTGTCACTGAAGGCATGTATGCGCGCCTCATAGATGAGCGCGAACCCAGGATCACTTTCCATTTTCTCGACTTGGAGCGCTTCGGCCTGACCGACGACCTGTACATCAAGATGAATGCTCGGGGCAAGCTGAACCGCACCGAATTTTGTGGAGGCTCGGATTCTTGAGAGAATCGAGCCATGAACAAGAAGGCAACCAAGTTTTCCCCGGAAGTCCGGGAGCGCGCAGTGCGTCTGGTACGTGAGCAGCGTAGCGA
>NZ_PQMX01000012.1:0-116692 GCF_004368385.1 Burkholderia sp. B10
CCGCCAACCCGCTCCCCCACCTCAGAGCGCGACACCATACACGTCGCGCGCCGCTGCCCGAAGCGCATCGGCCATCACCTCGACGGCCGGCGAAGGCAGCCGGTCGGTGCGCGTGATGATCCCGAAATCGTCCATCCGGCAATCCATCTGCAGCGGCAGCACCGACACGATCCCGTGGCGCGCGTAGTACGTGGCGACATCCTCGGCGAGCACCGCGATCATGTCGCTCTGCTCGATCAGCTGCGTGATGAACAGCAGTGCGGCCGTCTCGACCACGTTCACGGGCGGCGCGAGGCTCGCGCGCTGGAACACCAGTTCGAAGCGATGGCGCAGCACGCTGCCGGCCGGCGGCATGACCCACGCGGCGCGCTGCACATCGGCGAGCGACAGCGGCGCCTGCGCGAGCAGCGGATGGCCCGGCCGCACGACCGCGGCGACGGGCTCGCCGGTCAGCGGCTCGTACCGCAGATGCAGCTTGTCGTGCTCGGCCGACAGCCGGCCAAGCACGATGTCCAGCTTGTCCTGCGCGAGGTGCTCGAGCAGCGCGTTGCTGGTGTCGATCGCGACCGACACGCGCACGTTCGCGTGCGTGCCCTTCACGGCCGCGACGGCCGGCGGCACCAGCCGCAGGCCCGGCGACGTGATCGCGCCCACCGCGACATGCCCGAGATGCCCGGCCTTCAGCGCGGCCAGCTCCTCGCGCGCCTGATCGAGGCTGCCGAGCGCGGCGCGCGCGTGGCGGATCAGCGCGTCGCCGTACAGCGTCGGCCGCATCCCGCGCGGCAGCCGCTCGAACAGCACCGCGCCGATCGACTCCTCGAGCTCGCGCAGCAGCTTCGACGCGGCCGGCTGCGTCATGCTCAGCGCGGCCGCCGCGCGGTGAATGCTGCCTTCGTCGGCGAGCGCGACGACCAGCAGCAACTGGCGCGTCTTCAGGCGATTGCGGTTTCCCCACGGGCTGGCTTCGGTCATCGTACGGGTTTATATCGATATCGGAATCGATATCGTAATCGCCTAAAACGTCATTAGCGAGTTATCAAAATTCTGCCTAGACTGCGCCGGTATCCCGTCACCACAGGACTGACGATGTCGGCAACAAAACCCAGGCTGCGCTCCACCGAATGGTTCGGCACCAATGACAAGAACGGCTTCATGTATCGAAGCTGGATGAAGAACCAGGGCATCCCCGATCACGAGTTCGACGGCCGGCCGATCATCGGCATCTGCAATACGTGGTCCGAACTGACGCCCTGCAACGCCCATTTCCGCAAGCTGGCCGAGCACGTGAAGCGCGGCGTCTTCGAAGCGGGCGGCTTTCCGGTCGAGTTCCCGGTGTTCTCGAACGGCGAATCGAACCTGCGGCCGTCCGCGATGCTCACGCGCAATCTTGCATCGATGGACGTCGAAGAGGCCATCCGCGGCAACCCGATCGACGCGGTCGTGCTGCTCGCCGGCTGCGACAAGACCACGCCGGCGCTCCTGATGGGCGCGGCGAGCTGCGACGTGCCGGCGATCGTCGTGTCGGGCGGCCCGATGCTGAACGGCAAGCTGGAAGGCAAGAACATCGGCTCGGGCACGGCCGTGTGGCAACTGCACGAAGCGCTGAAGGCCGGCGAGATCGACCTCCATCACTTCCTGTCGGCCGAAGCCGGGATGTCGCGCTCGGCCGGCACCTGCAACACGATGGGCACCGCGTCGACGATGGCGTGCATGGCCGAGGCGCTCGGCGTCGCGCTGCCGCACAACGCGGCGATTCCGGCCGTCGATTCGCGCCGCTACGTGCTCGCGCACATGTCGGGCATCCGCATCGTCGAGATGGCGCTCGAAGGGCTCGTGCTGTCGAAGGTGCTGACGCGCGCCGCGTTCGAGAACGCGATCCGCGCCAACGCGGCGATCGGCGGCTCGACCAATGCGGTGATCCACCTGAAGGCGATCGCGGGCCGCATCGGCGTGCCGCTGGAGCTCGAGGACTGGATGCGCATCGGCCGCGACACGCCGACGATCGTCGACCTGATGCCGTCCGGGCGCTTCCTGATGGAGGAGTTCTATTACGCGGGCGGCCTGCCGGCCGTGCTGCGCCGGCTCGGCGAAGGCGGGCTGCTGCCGCATCCGGACGCGCTGACGGTCAACGGCAAGTCGCTGTGGGACAACGTGCGCGAAGCGCCGAACTACGACGACGAGGTGATCCGTCCGCTCGACCGGCCGCTGATCGCGGACGGCGGCATCTGCATCCTGCGCGGCAATCTCGCGCCGCGCGGCGCGGTGCTGAAGCCGTCGGCGGCGAGCCCCGAGCTGCTCAAGCATCGCGGTCGCGCGGTGGTGTTCGAGAACCTCGAGCACTACAAGGCGACGATCAACGACGAATCGCTCGACGTGGACGCCAGCTCGGTGATGGTGCTGAAGAACTGCGGGCCGCGCGGGTATCCGGGGATGGCCGAGGTCGGCAACATGGGGCTGCCGCCGAAGCTGCTGCGTCAGGGCGTGAAGGACATGGTGCGGATCTCGGACGCGCGGATGAGCGGCACCGCGTACGGCACGGTCGTGCTGCACGTCGCGCCGGAAGCGGCGGCCGGCGGCCCGCTGGCGGCGGTGCGCAACGGCGACTGGATCGAACTCGACTGCGAGGCCGGCACGCTGCATCTAGACATTACGGATGACGAACTGCAGCGGCGGCTGTCCGACGTCGATCCGACGGCGGCGCCCGGTGTATCCGCGCAGCTCGGCAAGGGCGGGTATGCGCGGCTTTACATCGATCACGTGATGCAGGCCGACGAGGGCTGCGACCTCGACTTCCTGGTCGGCACGCGCGGCGCGGACGTGCCGAGCCATTCGCATTGAACGGCGGGTGGCGGCGTAGGGATGAGGAGCGCGGTGCGGTCGGGTGGAGATCGGGATATGCGCCGGGTGCGAGCAAAAGCGCCAATGCGGACCGACCGCGAAGCATGGGACGTGCGTAAGCGCTAAAGCGCTAACGCACGTCGACCGCGAAGCATGGGGTCCACGTAGGCGCTAAAGCGCCAACGTGGACCGACAGGAGACAAGATGACGACGCAGTACACGCCCGTGCACCCCGCGGCGGAACAGTCCGACTCGCCGGCAGCCGTCGACGAGCGGCAGCTGACCCGCCTGCTCACGCGCAAGCTGGTGCCGTTTCTCGCGCTGATCTACGTGGTCGCGTACGTCGACCGTACGGTCGTCGGCTTCGCGAAGCTGCACATGAACGCGGCGGTCGGCATCGGCGACGCCGCGTACGGCCTCGGCGCCGGACTCTTCTTCATCGGCTACTTCCTCTGCGAAGTGCCGAGCAACCTCGCACTCGGCCGCTTCGGCGCACGCGTGTGGTTCGCGCGCATCCTCGCGACGTGGGGCGTGATCACGATGGCGATGGCGCTCGTGCAAGGCCCCACCAGCTTCTACGTGCTGCGCTTCCTGCTCGGCGCGGCCGAAGCCGGCCTCTATCCCGGCATCCTGTACTTCCTCACGCAATGGTTCCCGATGCGCGACCGGGCGCGCGTGATCGGCCTGCTCGTCCTCGCGCAGCCGCTCGCCGGCATCGTCACGGGCCCGCTGGCCGGCTGGCTGCTGTCGACGCACGGGCTGTTCGGCCTGTCCGACTGGCAGACGCTGTTCGTCGTCAGCGGCCTGCCGGCCGTGCTGCTCACGTGGCCGACGCTGCGGCTGCTGCCGGAGTCGCCCGCGCACGCGCGCTGGCTGAACGACGTCGAGCGCCGCTGGATCGCGAACCAGCTCGCCGCCGACCGCGACACGTATCGCCCCGATTCGCACCGCAACCCGCTCGCCGCATTGCGCGATCGCCGCGTGCTGCTGCTCGCCGCGCTGTTCCTGCCGTTTCCGCTGTGCATCTACGGGCTGTCGCTGTGGCTGCCGACGATCATCCACGCATTCGGCGCAGGCGATGCGGCCACCGGGCTGCTGTCCGCGGTGCCGTACCTGTTCGCGGTGCTCGGCCTGCTGATCGTGCCGCGCCATTCGGACCGCAAGCGCGAGCGCTACGGACACATCGTCGTCGTATCGGCGGCGGCCGCGCTGACGATGGCCGCGAGCGCATGGGTGCGGCAGCCCGCGCTGCAGCTGGCGTTCATCTGCCTGACCGCGTTCTCGCTCTACTCGATCCAGGCGGTCGTGTGGGCGCTGCCCGGCGAATTCCTGAGCGGCACCAGCGCGGCGGTCGGTATCGCCGCGATCAACTCGCTCGCGAATCTCGGCGGCTACGCGGGGCCGTACGGCATCGGCCTGATCAAGGCGGCGACCGGCAGCCTCGCGGCCGGCCTGTACTTTCTCGCGGCGACGCTGCTGTTCGCGGTGCTGATGACGTTCGTCGTGCGCGCGGCGCTGCGCACGCCCGAACCGGCCGCGCGCGCCTTCGCCCGCGAATCATGAATGGATTGTTTTGCGGCTGACCGCCGCTTCGACCGACGCAGGACCGAACCATGACATCGAGCAGCACGCCGCGCTATCGCGGCATTTTCCCCGTCGTCCCGACGACGTTTACCGACACCGGCGAACTCGACCTCGCGAGCCAGAAGCGCGCGGTCGATTTCATGATCGACGCCGGCTCGGACGGGCTGTGCATCCTCGCGAACTTCTCCGAGCAGTTCGCGATCACCGACGACGAGCGCGACGTGCTCACGCGCACCATCCTCGAACACGTGGCCGGCCGCGTGCCGGTGATCGTCACGACGTCGCACTACGGCACGCAGGTCTGTGCGGCACGCAGCCTGCGCGCGCAGCAGCTCGGCGCGGCGATGGTGATGGCGATGCCGCCGTATCACGGCGCGACGTTTCGCGTGCCCGAAGCGCAGATCTTCGACTTCTACGCGCGCGTGTCCGATGCGATCGACATCCCGATCATGATCCAGGACGCCCCCGCGAGCGGCACCGTGCTGTCCGCGCCGTTGCTCGCGCGGATGGCGCGCGAGATCGAGCAGGTCGCGTACTTCAAGATCGAAACGCCGGGCGCCGCGAACAAGCTGCGCGAACTGATCCGGCTCGGCGGCGACGCGATCGAGGGTCCGTGGGACGGCGAGGAGGCGATCACGCTGCTCGCCGACCTGCACGCGGGCGCGACCGGCGCGATGACCGGCGGCGGCTTTCCGGACGGCATCCGGCCGATCCTCGAAGCGTTCCGCGACGGCCGCCACGACGAAGCGTTCGCGCATTACCAGACGTGGCTGCCGCTGATCAACCACGAGAACCGCCAGTCCGGAATCCTGACCGCCAAGGCGCTGATGAAGGAAGGCGGCGTGATCGCATGCGAGCGGCCGCGGCATCCGATGCCCGAGCTGCATCCGGACACCCGCGCGGAACTGATCGCGATCGCGCGCCGGCTCGATCCGCTCGTGCTGCGCTGGGCGCACTGACCGAACCGCAAAGGAGAAGCGCAGATGAGCAAGGTGATTTCGCTGGGCGTCGTCGGGATCGGCAAGATCGCACGCGACCAGCATCTGCCGGCGATCGCCGCCGAGCCGGGGTTCGCGCTGACCGCCTGCGCGAGCCGTCATGCGGAAGTCAACGGCGTGCGCAACTATCAGGACCTGCCCGCGTTGCTGGCCGCCGAGCCGGAACTCGACGCGGTGTCGCTGTGCGCGCCGCCGCAGGTGCGCTACGGGCAGGCGCGCGCGGCGCTCGAAGCCGGCAAGCACGTGATGCTCGAGAAGCCGCCGGGCGCGACGCTCGGCGAAGTGGCCGCACTCGACGCGCTCGCACGCGAGCGGGGCCTCACGCTGTTCGCGACCTGGCACTCGCGCTGCGCGAGCGCCGTCGAACCGGCGCGCGCGTGGCTCGCGACGCGCACGATCCGCGCGGTGCAGGTGCGCTGGAAGGAGGACGTGCGGCGCTGGCATCCGGGCCAGCAATGGATCTGGGAGCCGGGCGGCCTCGGCGTGTTCGACCCCGGCATCAACGCGCTGTCGATCGTCACGCGGATCCTGCCGCGCGAGCTGGTGCTGCGCGAGGCGACGCTGTACGTGCCGAGCGACGCGCAGATGCCGATCGCGGCCGAGCTCGATTGCGCCGATACGGACGGCGTGCCCGTCCACGCCGAATTCGACTGGCGGCACGGCCCCGTCGAGCAGTGGGAGATCGCGGTCGACACGTCCGACGGCGTGCTCGCGATCAGCCGCGGCGGCGCGCAACTGTCGATCGCCGGCGAGCCGGTCGAGCTCGGGCCGCAGCGTGAATATGCGGCGCTGTATGCGCAGTTCCACGCGCTGATCGCCCGCGGTGCAAGCGACGTCGACGCGCGGCCGTTGCGGCTCGTCGCCGACGCGTTCCTGTTCGGGCGACGCGTCGGCACCGACGCGTTCGGCCGCTGAACCCGTGCCGGCGCGCGCCATCCTGCGCGCGGCCGCGCACGAAGCAACTTGAAGACCCAAGCCAATACAAGGAGACACGCATGAACCGCACGATTCGCCGACACACCCTGCGCGCGCTGCTCGCCGCGCTTTGCATCGCGCCGCTCGGGATGCAGGGCGCCGCCCACGCCGACGCGCCGTTGAAGATCGGCTTCCTGGTGAAGATGCCCGAGCAGGCATGGTTCATCAACGAGCAGAACGCGGCCGCCGCGCTCGGCCAGAAGGAGAACTTCTCGGTCGTGAAGATCGGCACGCCGGACGGCGAGAAGGTGCTGGCCGCGATCGACAACCTCGGCTCGCAGGGCGCGCAGGGCTTCGTGATCTGCGCGCCGGACGTGCGTCTCGGGCCGGCGATCGCCGCGCGCGCGAAGCGCTACAACATGAAGTTCGTGACGGTCGACGACCAGCTGGTCGACTCGACCGGCAAGCCGCTGCCGAACGTGCCGCACCTCGGCATGTCGGCGACCAAGATCGGCAACCAGGTCGGCCAGGCGATCGCCGACGAGATGAAGCGGCGCGGCTGGAAGCCCGAGGAAGTCGGCGCGCTGCGCATCACCAACTACGAGCTGCCGACCGCCAAGCTGCGCACCGACGGCGCGACGCAGGCGCTGCTCGCGAACGGCTTCCGCAAGGAGAACATCTTCGACGCGCCGCAGAAGACGACCGACGACGAAGGCGGCTTCAGCGCGGCCGCGCCGGTGCTCGCGCGCCATCCGAACGTGAAGAAATGGGTCGTCTACGCGCTCAACGAGGAGACCGTGCTCGGCGCGGTGCGCGCGACCGAACAGCTGCACATCCCGGCCGCGGACGTGATCGGCGTCGGCATCAACGGTGCGGGCGAGGCGTTCGCCGAGTTCCAGAAGAAGGAGCCGACCGGCTTCTACGGGACGATCGCGGTCAGCTCGACGAACCACGGCAAGGACAGCACGCAGAACCTCGTCGACTGGATCCGCAACGGCAAGATGCCGCCGGCCGACACGCAGACGAGCGGCAAGCTGATGACGCGCGCGAACTGGCAGGCGGTGCGCGCCGAGCTGGGCATCTGAACGTGCGGGGCGACGACGCGATGACGATGCAGACGATCACGGCCGCGCCCGGCAACGGCGCGGCGGCCACGCCCGGCGCCGCGACGCCGCCTGCCGGCGGCGCGCTGCTCGCGCTCGACGGCATCACGGTGACGTTCCCGGGCGTGCGCGCGCTCGACGGCGTGTCGCTGGCGGTGCGCGCGGGCGAGGTGCACGGGCTGATGGGCGAGAACGGCGCCGGCAAGTCGACGCTGCTGAAGGTGCTGTCCGGCGTGAACCAGCCGCAGGCCGGCACGTTGACGCTGAACGGCACCGAGCAGCGTTTCGCGTCGACGCGCGCGGCGCTCGAGGCCGGCATCGCGATCATCTATCAGGAACTGCACCTGGTGCCGGAGCTGACGGTCGCGGAAAACCTGATGCTCGGCCAGCTGCCGAGCCGGCTCGGCGTGGTCGACGAACGCGCGCTCGCCGTCCGCGCGCTCGACGCGCTGGAGCGGCTCGGCGAGCACATCGATCCCGACATCCCGGTGAAGTACCTGTCGATCGGCCAGCGCCAGATGATCGAGATCGGCAAGGCGCTGATGCGCGACGCGCGCGTGATCGCATTCGACGAACCGACCAGCTCGCTGTCGGCGCGCGAGACGACGCAGCTGTTCCGCATCATCCGCTCGCTGCGCGAACAGGGCCGCGCGATCATCTACGTGACGCACCGGATGGAGGAGGTCGACGCGCTGTGCGATCGCGTGACGGTGTTCCGCGACGGCCGGCGGATCGAGACGTTCGAGTCGGTCGCCGATCTCGACCGCGACCGGCTGATCGGCTGCATGGTCGGCCGCTCGATCGAGGACGTCTACGGCTACCGGCCGCGCGCGGCCGGCGACGTGATGATCGAGGCGAAGGCCTTGACCGGCCCCGGCCTGTCCGAGCCGGTGTCGTTCGCCGCGCGGCGCGGCGAGATCGTCGGCTTCTTCGGGCTGGTCGGCGCAGGCCGCTCGGAGCTGATGAAGCTGCTGTACGGCGCCGTGCGTCCGACCGGCGGGCACGTCGAGCTGGGCGGCGCGCGCGTCGCGTTCAGGAGCCCGCGCGACGCGGTGCGCGCCGGCATCGCGCTGTGCCCGGAGGACCGCAAGCACGAGGGCATCGTCGCGATCGCGTCGGTGGCCGACAACCTGAACATCAGCGCGCGCCGCCACTTCAGCCCGGCGCGCATGCTGCTCGACGGGCGGCGCGAGCGCGAGCTCGCGCAGAAGTACATCGAGCGGCTCGCGATCAAGACGCGCGACGGCGACACGCCGATCGGCGCGCTGTCGGGCGGCAACCAGCAGAAGGTCGTGCTCGCGCGCTGGCTGGCCGAGCGCATCGACGTGTTCCTGATGGACGAGCCGACGCGCGGCATCGACGTCGGCGCGCGCGCCGAAATCTACAACCTGTTTTACGAACTCGCGGAAGCGGGCCGCACCGTGATCATCGTGTCGAGCGATCTCGCCGAAGTGATCGGCGTGGCGGACCGCATCATCGTGATGAAGGAAGGGCGCATCGCGGGCGAGGTCGCGAAGGCGCAGGCCACGCCCGACACGCTGATCAAGCTCGCGCTGCCGCGCTAGGGCCTGCTTGGAAAAAATTCGGTCGTGGGGCCGGCGCAAGCCCGTTATTGGCGTGAACAGGCCCTAGCCCGCAGTCAACCGGAAGCAATCGATATGAGCCAGGCAATGCAACCCCAACGTAGTTCTCCGTCCCCCGATTCCGGGGCCGCGGCCGTACCGCCGCGCGCGCGCGGCGGCGCGTGGCAATTGATCAACCGCTCCGGCATCGTGATGGTGTTCATCATGCTGTTCGCGGTGCTGTCCGCGACCGTGCCGGACTTCCTCACGCCGCGCAACATCCAGGGCCTGCTGCTGTCGGTCACGCTGATCGGCTCGATCGCGGTGACGATGATGTTCGTGCTCGCGCTCGGCGAAGTCGACCTGTCGGTCGCGTCGATCGTCGCGTTCTCGGGCGTCGTCGCCTCGACGCTCATCACCGCGACGCACAGCGTCGTGCTCGGCGTCGTGGCCGGCGTGCTCGCAGGCGGCGCGGTCGGGCTCGTCAACGGCGTGCTGATCGCGCGCTGGCGCATCAACTCGCTGATCGTCACGCTCGCGATGATGGAGGTCGTGCGCGGCCTCGCGTTCATCACGTCGAACGGCGATGCGGTGATGATCTCCGAGGAGCGCTTCTTCGATCTCGGCGGCGGCTCGTTCCTCGGCATCTCGTATCCGATCTGGAGCAACATCGTCGGCTTCGTCGCGTTCGGCTTCCTGCTGCGCAAGACGGTGTTCGGCAAGAACGTGCTGGCCGTCGGCGGCAACGGCGAGGCCGCGCTGCTCGCCGGGCTGCCGGTGATGCGCATCAAGATCATGGTGTTCGTGCTGCAGGGGCTCGTGACCGGCTTCGCCGGCGTGATGCTCGCGTCGCGGATGAGCCTCGGCGACCCGAAAACGTCGGTCGGCCTCGAACTGGGCGTGATCTCCGCGTGCGTGCTCGGCGGCGTGTCGCTGACGGGCGGCGTCGCGACGATCTCCGGCGTGCTGGTCGGCGTGCTGATCATGGGCTCGGTGCAGGACGCGATGAGCCTGCTGAACGTGCCGACCTTTTACCAATATCTGATACGCGGCGGAATTCTGTTGCTCGCGGTGCTGTTCGACCAGTATCGTCGCAACCAGCGGCGCGCGATGAAGATGTGACCGACGCGAACGCGCGGCCGCCTGCGAACGAGACAGATATCGGGAGACGGCATGCAACAGACTCATCCGGGCGCGGCGGCCCAGCTGCTGGTGGACAGCCGCAATACGCTCGGCGAAGGCGCGACGTGGTGCGACGCGACGCACACGCTGTACTGGACGGACATCGAAGGCGCGCGGCTGTGGCGCTGCCGCGCGGACGGCTCCGAACTCGCGCAGTGGCCGATGCCCGAACGGCTCGCGTGCTTCGCGCTCACGCAGGAGTCCGACGTGCTGCTGGTCGGGCTCGCGACCCATCTCGCGTTCTTCGATCTGCGCAGCGGCACGTTCACGCGGATCGTCGACGTCGAGCCCGATCTGCCGACGCGGCTGAACGACGGCCGCTGCGATCCGTTCGGTGCGTTCGTGTTCGGCATGAAGGACGAGGGCGGCGAGCCGCCGCGCGCGCTCGGCGGGTTCTACCGGCTCGATGCCGATCTCACGCTTGAGCGGCTCGCGTTGCCGCCCGCGGCGATCGCGAACAGCATCGCGTTCTCGCCGGACGGCGCGAAGATGTACTTCTGCGATTCGCTGGTGCGCGAGATCTTCGTCTGCGATTACCGCGCGGGCGGCGACGTGGCCAACGTGCGCGGGTTCGCGCGGCTGACCGATGCGCACGGCGATCCTGACGGCTCGACGGTCGACCGCGACGGCGGGCTGTGGAACGCGCAGTGGGGCGGCAGGCGCGTGGTGCGCTACGGGCCGGACGGCGTCGAGACCGACCGCGTCGCCGTGCCGACCGCGCAGCCGAGCTGTGCGGCGCTCGACGGCGAAGGCCGGCTGTACGTGACCAGCGCGCGCGTCGGGCTCGACGACGCGGCGCTCGCCGACGATGCCGCAGCCGGCGGCGTGTTCGTCGCCGTGACCCGCTACGCGGGGCTGCCGACCGCGCGCTTCGCGGGCAAGCGCGCGCGCTGAGCGCGGCCGGGCGCGGCGTGCCGCGTCACGCCTGCGCCGCTTCCTGACGCAGCGCCAGCAGCGCGACCGCGTTGTCCTTCAGGATCAGCGGATGCACGTCGGGCCGGAACCCGGCGCCGTGAAAGTCTTCCAGCCAGCGGTCCGGCCGGATCAGCGGGAAATCGGACGCGAACAGCACCTTGTGCCTGAGCAACGTGTTCGCGTATTTGACGAGTTCCGGCGAGAAATACTTCGGCGACCAGCCGGACAGGTCGATGTACACGTTCGGCTTGTGCAGCGCGATCGACAGCGCCTGTTCCTGCCACGGCCACGACGGGTGCGCGATCACGATCTTCATGTCGGGGAAGTCGGCGGCGACGTCGTCGAGATGGATCGGTTCGGAATACTTCAGACGCAGCCCGCCGCCGCCGCGCATCCCCGACCCCATTCCCGAATGCCCGCTGTGGAACACGGCCGGCAGCCCGTATTCGGCGATCACCTCGTAGACCGGATACGCGAGCCGGTCGTTCGGAAAGCATCCCTGCATCGTCGGATGGAACTTGAAGCCGCGCACGCCGTGTTCCTCGATCAGCCGGCGCGCCTCGCGCGCGCCGAGGCGGCCCTTGTGCGGGTCGATGCTCGCGAACGCGATCATCACGTCCGCGTTGTCCTGCGCGAATTGCGCGATCTCCTCGTTCGGAATGCGCCGCCGCCCGATGTTGCTCTCGCAATCGACGGTGAACATCACGAAGCCGATCCGGCGCTCGCGGTAATACGCGATCGTCTCCGGAATCGTCGGCCGGCGGCCCTGCTTCAGCACCGTGCCGAAATACTTGTCGGCCGCGTCGTCGAACGCCTTCGCGAACAGGTCCGGCGGCTGGCAGCACGACACTTCGGCGTGCACGTGCGTGTCGATGGCGATCAGGTTGTCGATGTCCAAGCGTGTCTCCTCATGTCGTGAGCGGCCGGCCGGCGCCGCGCCAAAACCGCCTTGCGCGCCCGTTTAGGGGTTTGTCCCGAGCCGCTTCCATTCTACTTTACATATCAGGTTACCTGATAGTAAATTGGTTGCGAGTCGCACGGGGCGGCACTGTCATTGGAGAACGAAGATGGGTTACGAAGGGCGCTGGAAAACGGTGAAGGTCGAGGTCGCGGGCGGCATCGCATGGGTGACGCTGAACCGTCCGGAAAAGCGCAACGCGATGAGCCCGACGCTGAACACGGAGATGATCGACGTGCTCGAGGCGATCGAGCTCGACGCCGACGCGCAGGTGCTGGTGCTGACCGGCGAAGGCGATGCATGGACGGCCGGGATGGACCTGAAGGAGTACTTCCGCGAGATCGACGCGGGCCCGGAAATCCTGCAGGAGAAGATTCGCCGCGACGCGAGCCGCTGGCAGTGGCAATTGCTGCGCATGTACGCGAAGCCGACGATCGCGATGGTCAACGGCTGGTGCTTCGGCGGCGGATTCTCGCCGCTGGTCGCCTGCGACCTCGCGATCGCGGCCGACGAGGCGGTGTTCGGGCTGTCGGAAATCAACTGGGGCATCCCGCCGGGCAACCTCGTCAGCAAGGCGATGGCGGACACCGTCGGGCATCGCGAGGCGCTCTACTACATCATGACCGGCGATACGTTCACCGGCCAGCAGGCCGCGCGGATGGGGCTCGTCAACAAGAGCGTGCCGCGCGCGCAGCTGCGTGACGAAGTGCGCGCGCTCGCGGCGAAGCTGCTCGACAAGAATCCGGTCGTGATCCGCAACGCGAAGCACGGCTTCAAGCGCTGCCGCGAGCTGACCTGGGAGCAGAACGAGGACTACCTGTACGCGAAGCTCGACCAGGCCAACTATCGCGATCCGGAAGGCGGACGCGAGCAGGGCCTCAAGCAGTTCCTCGACGACAAGAGCATCAAGCCGGGCCTGCAGGCGTACAAGCGCTGACGCGCGCGGCCAGACCTGAGAGGAGACACCGAAATGCACGAAGTGAGTTTGTTGATCGACGGCGTGTCGCGCGGCGCGTCGGACGGCGGGACGTTCGACCGCATCGATCCGGCGACCGGGCAGGTCGCGTCGCGCGCGGCCGCGGCGACGCTCGCCGATGCGGACGCCGCCGTCGCGGCCGCCGCGCGCGCGTTCCCGGCGTGGGCGGCGCTGGCGCCGACCGAGCGCCGCCGCCGGCTGCTGGCAGCGGCCGACCGGATGGACGCGCGCGCCGGCGAATTCATCGAGACCGGCCGCGCGGAAACCGGCGCGATGGCGAACTGGTACGGCTTCAACGTGATGCTCGCCGCCAACATGCTGCGCGAGGCCGCCGCGATGACGACGCAGATCGACGGCGCGGTGATTCCGTCCGACGTGCCGGGCAGCATCGCGATGGCCGTGCGCCAGCCGTGCGGCGTGGTGCTCGGGATCGCGCCGTGGAATGCGCCGGTGATCCTCGCGACGCGTGCTCTCGCGATGCCGCTCGCGTGCGGCAATACGGTCGTGCTGAAGGCCTCCGAAGGATGTCCGGGCGTGCACCGGCTGATCGGCAGCGTGCTGCACGACGCGGGGCTCGGCGACGGCGTCGTCAACGTGATCACGCACGCGCCGCAGGATGCGCCGGCGATCGTCGAGCGGCTGATCGCGAACCCGGCCGTGCGGCGCGTGAACTTCACTGGCTCGACGCGCGTGGGCCGGATCGTCGCGACGCTCGCCGCGCAGCACCTGAAGCCGGCGCTGCTCGAACTCGGCGGCAAGGCGCCCGTGCTCGTGCTCGACGACGCCGATCTCGACGCGGCGGTCGATGCGGTCGCGTTCGGCGCGTTCTTCAACCAGGGGCAGATCTGCATGTCGACCGAGCGCGTGATCGTCGATCGCAAGGTCGCCGATGCGTTCGTCGCACGGCTGGTCGCCAAGGCGCGCACGCTGAAGGCCGGCAACCCGGCCGCGCCGGGCGTCGTGCTCGGCACGCTGGAAAGCGCGGCGGCCGCGCAGCGGATCGCCGCGATGGTCGCCGATGCGCACGCGCACGGCGCCGCGCTGCCGCTCGGCTGCGAGGTCGACGGCGCGGTGATGCAGCCGACCATCGTCGACGGCGTCACGCGCGAGATGCAGCTCTACGCCGACGAATCGTTCGGGCCGGTGGTGACCGTGCAGCGCGTCGACGGCGACGAAGCGGCGCTCGCGGCCGCCAACGACAGCGAATACGGTTTGTCGGCCGCGGTGTTCAGCCGCGACATCGCGCGCGCGATGCAGCTCGCGAAGCGGATCGAATCGGGCATCTGCCACATCAACGGGCCGACCGTGCACGACGAGGCGCAGATGCCGTTCGGCGGCGTGAAGGCGAGCGGCTACGGCCGGTTCGGCAGCAAGGCGTCGATCGCCGAGTTCACCGACCTGCGCTGGATCACCGTCCAGACCACGCCGCGCCATTACCCGATTTGAGCAGCACCCGGCGCCGCGGCGCCGCCACTCTATAACGACACAACGAAGTCTCCGCCCGCATGCGCGAGCGCGCCGGGCGGAGTCGAACGGAGACAGAACGTGGATGCGGAACGACCCCAACTGCGCGACGCGGCCGTCGTGCAGCCCGTCCCCGCCGGCTATCGCCCCGTGGCGATCGGCACGGCGCCGCCGGAGATCGCGCAACGCGACGGCTGCTGGACCTTGCGCGCGGCGAGCGCGCTCGGCGCGTATCCGCGCCGGCTCACCGACCGGCTCGTCAGCGGCGCGCAGGCGCACCCGGACCGCTGGCTGGTCGCGCGGCGCGGCCCCGACGGCGCGTGGATCGGCATCAGCTATGCGCAGATGCTCGAGCGCGCCCGCGCGATCGGCCAGGCGCTGCTCGATCGCGGGCTGTCGGCCGAGCGGCCGATTGCGATCCTGTCCGGCAACGACCTCGAGCATCTGCAGCTCGCGTTCGGCGCGATGTGGGCCGGCATTCCGCATGCGCCGCTGTCGCCGGCGTATTCGCTCGTGTCGAGCGATTACGGCAAGCTGCGCCATGCGCTCGCGCTGCTGACGCCGGGGCTCGTGTTCGCGTCGGACGGCGCGGCCTTCCGCGCCGCGCTCGACGCCGCGGTGCCGAGCGACGTGGAGCGCGTGGTCGTGACCGCGCCCGATGGGATGGACGGCGTCACGCGGTTCTCGACGCTGCTCGACACGCGGCCGGCGGGCGTCGATGCCGCACACGACGCGGTCACCGGCGACACGATCGCGAAATTCCTCTTCACGTCGGGATCGACGCGGCTGCCGAAGGCGGTGCCCACCACGCACCGGATGCTGTGCAGCAACCAGCAGATGCTGCTCGAAACCTTCCCGCAATTCGGGCTGGAGCCGCCGGTGCTGGTCGACTGGCTGCCGTGGAATCACACGTTCGGCGGCAGCCACAACGTCGGCATCGCGCTGTACAACGGCGGCACGCTGTACATCGACGACGGCAAGCCGGTGGCCGGCAAGTTCGCCGAGACGCTGCGCAACCTGCGCGAGATCGCGCCGACCGTGTACTTCAACGTGCCGAAAGGCTGGGAGGAGCTCGCGGCCGCGCTCGAGACCGACGCCGCGCTGCGCGACACGTTCTTCTCGCGCGTCCGGATGTACTTCTTCGCGGGCGCGGGGCTGTCGCAGGCGGCGTGGGACCGGCTCGAGCGCGTGACGCTCGCGCACTGCGGCGAGCGTATCCGCATCATGGCGGGCCTCGGGATGACCGAAGCCGCACCGTCGTGCATGTTCACGACCGGGCCGATGTCGGGCGCCGGCTACATCGGCCTGCCCGCGCCCGGCTGCGACGCGAAGCTGGTGCCGGTCGACGGCAAGCTCGAAGCGCGCTTTCGCGGGCCGAACGTGATGGCCGGCTACTGGCGCGCGAGCGGCGACGACGCGCGCGAAGTGTTCGACGACGAAGGCTATTACCGCAGCGGCGACGCGGTCCGCTTTGTCGATCCCGCGCGCCCGGAGATCGGCCTGATGTTCGACGGGCGCATCGCGGAGGACTTCAAGCTGTCGTCGGGCACGTTCGTGAGCGTCGGGCCGATGCGCACGCGCATCGTGTCGAACGGCGCGCCGTACGTGCAGGACGCGGTGATCACCGGAATGAACCGCGACGACGTTGGCGTGATGATCTTCCCGCGCATCGACGATTGCCGTCGCCTGGCCGGCGCGGCGGCGGACGCCGACGTTCGCGCCGTGCTGCAGGCGAGCGCCGTGCGCGCGTTCTTCGCGGAACTGCTCGTGCGGCTGAACCGCGATGCGACCGGCAGCGCGAGCTTCGTCACGCGGCTGTGCGTGCTCGACACGCCGCCGTCGCTCGATCTCGGCGAGATCACCGACAAGGGTTCGATCAACCAGCGCGCGGTGCTCGCGCATCGCGCGGCGGTGGTCGACGCGATGTACGGGCCGGATGCGGCCGACGCGGGCGTGATCGTCGCCAGCGCGCCGCGCCGCGCATGAGGGGCGCACGATGAGCGCCACCTATCGCGCGCCGCTGCGCGACATGCTGTTCGTGATCGGCGAATGGCTCGATGCGCCGGCGCTGTGGCGCCGCGTGCCGGACTGGGCCGATCTCGACGTAAGCGTCGCCGAGCAGGTGCTCGACGAAGCCGCGCGTTTCGTCGCCGAGCGGATCGCGCCGCTCGATGCGAGCGGCGACGTCGAAGGCTGCCGTTTCGACGGCGCCGACGTGACGATGCCGGCCGGCTTTCGCGACGCGTATCGCGACTACGTCGCGGCCGGCTGGCCGACGCTCGCGCTCGATCCGGCGTGCGGCGGCCAGGGGCTGCCGCATCTGCTCGACGTCGCGCTGCAGGAAATGCTCGCGGGCGCGAACCACGCGTGGCTGATGTCGCCGGGGCTCACGCACGGCGCGGTGGCCTGCGTGAGCGCGCACGGCTGCGCGCGCGTGAAGCGCGACATCCTGCCGAAGATCGCCAGCGGCGCATGGCTGACGACGATGTGCATCACCGAGCCTCAGGCGGGCAGCGATCTCGGGCTGCTGCGCACGCGCGCGGCGCCGGACCCGACCGGCGACGGCTACCGCATCAGCGGCAGCAAGCTGTTCATCACCGGCGGCGACCACGATCTGACCGAGAACATCGTGCATCTGGTGCTCGCGCGGCTGCCCGATGCGCCGGCCGGCACGAAGGGGCTGTCGCTGTTCGTCGTGCCGAAGTGGCTCGACGCGGCGGGCGGGCGCGTGCGCAACGGCATCTGGTGCGACGGCATCGAGCACAAGATGGGGCTGAAGGCGAGCCCGACCTGCACGATGCGCTTCGACGCGGCGCTCGGCTGGCTCGTCGGCGACGCGCATCGCGGGCTGGCCGCGATGTTCGTGATGATGAACGCGGCGCGCCTGCAGGTCGCGATGCAGGGCGTCGGGCACGCGCACAGCGCGTGGCAGGCTGCGTCCGCGTATGCGGGCGAACGCGTGCAGGGCCGCGCGGCGTCGATCGCGCAACACCCGGCGATCCGCCGCATCCTGCTCGATGCGCGTGCGACGGTCGAAGGCGAGCGTGCGATCGGCTACTGGATCGCGCACTGGCTCGACGTCGCCGCGCACGACCCGGACGCGTCGGCGCGAGACGCGGCGACGAAGCTCGCGTCGTTGCTCACGCCGGTCGCGAAGGCGTTCTTCACGGCGAACGGCTTCGCGACCGCGTCGAATGCGCTGCAGGTGTTCGGCGGCTACGGCTACGTGCACGAATACGGGATCGAGCAAACGCTGCGCGATTGCCGCGTGTCGATGCTGTATGAGGGCACCAACGAGATCCAGGCGATCGATCTGCTGGTGCGCAAGGTGCTCGGCGATCGCGGCGACGCGCTCGGCGCGTTGCTGGCGCGAATTCGCGCGGAAGCGGCCGCGTGCGGCGACGCGCGGGCGGACCCGCTCACGCGCGCCGCCGGAACGCGGGTGGCCGCGTTGTGCACGGAGGTCGAGCGCGTGAGCGCGGCGCTGCTCGACGCGAGCGACGGCGATCCCGAGCTGCCGTACCGCGTCGCGGACGACTATCTCGCGCTGCTCGGCTGGCTGCTGCTCGCGTTCGCGTGGGCGCGCACGCTGCGCATCGTCGGTGTGGGGGCGGCGGACGATCCGTTTCGTGCGGACAAGCGCGAGGTCGGTGGGTACTTCTTCGACTATCCGCTCGCGGCATTCACGCACCGGCTCGCGTTGGTCGATGCCGGCTTGCGCGCGGGGCTGCCGCGTGTGGCGGCTATGGCGGGGTAGGGGCTCGTTGCGTTGCCGTGTGCCCAAGGTGAGCGAGGCGGCGGCGGGGACGGGGTGCCTGTGGGTCGGTGCGCGGGGGATTCGTGGGTGAGCTTCGGGGCCATCCGCACGGCGCACGCAGCGGCATGGTGCAGTCGCCGTTGTCGTTGCCGTCGCGTTCGGACGTCCCGGGTGGAGCGTCTGAATCTGGCGCGCTGCTTCACCTGTCACGGACTGTTGCCCGCTGGCCGCAGCCATGCGCAGGCGGCCCGCGCGCGCGACGTGCCGCATCCGCCACCGCAGGTCATGCATCGGCCACGCGTCCGAGCGGCAATGCCCTTTCGCGCGCGTTGCGCGTCGCCTCCGCGGCGCGGCCGAGCTTCGCGCGCAGGTCGCCGCGTACCGTCGGCAGCCAGTGATAGCGTGCGAGCGCCGGGTCGTCGCGCAGCGCATCGACGAGCCGCGCATCCTCGGACCGTCACGCCGCCCCGGTGAGGTAAGATGGCCCGCGATTCTCCTACCGACACGTTCATGAGTTCGACACCCGTCAAACCGGCCGGCGCGAAGCGCACGGCCCGCGCCACCGAAGCCAGGCCGCGCATGCGTGCGCAGCAGCGGCTCACCTATCTGATCGGCAATCTCGACCGGCTGCTGCGCCGCCAGATGAGCGATGCACTCGCGCCGCTCGGCGTGACGCTCGCGCAGTACACGGCGTTGTCGGTGCTGGAGGTGCGCGGCGCGCTGTCCAATGCGCAGCTCGCGGTGCGCTCGTTCATCACGCCGCAATCCGCGAACGAGGTGATGGTCGCGATGGCCGCGCGCGGCTTCGTGACGCGCGAGGCCGATCCGAGCCATGGTCGCGTGATCCTGCTGCGCCTCACCGACGCCGGCTCGGCGATCCTGCGCGAATGCGAACAGGTGCTGCGGCCGCTCGAACGCCGGATGCTCGGCGACGACGTGAGCAGCGACGACGTCGCGCAGGTGCAGCGCACGCTCGAACTGTTCGTGCGTAATTTGCGCGACTGAGTATCGCGGCGGCTGCGGCGGCCGTGGCCGCCGACGCCGTTGCCGTGTCGAGTCGTGCCGCGGCGTGGCGCTTGTTCTTACCGCTGCCGCTGCCGCTACCGCTATCGCCTCCGCCTCCGCCTCCGCCTCCGCTTCCCTCGCCCTCGCCCTCGCGTTACCCCTGCCCCTCGCAGTTTCCCGTCCCGCAACCCCACCGCTGCCCACATCGCACCGCAACACGATGCAACGCGGCTTTGATTCCCGCTGCGTTGCGGGTTAACACCGCGCTCGCTGCACTTGAAATATCAGGTTACCTGTTATTAAATCATCGCGTCCCAGACGGGATTTTATTTCGGGCTGTTAATCAGGCTACCTGATAAATTGGCGCGGCCCGACCACCATAACAAGCAAGGACGCCGCGGCTGCCTTCCGGCATGCCGCGCGGTTTGGAGACGACATGGACACTTCCGTTGCCGCAAGGCCGGCCGTCGCGACGACGCTCGGCCTGTGTTTCGCGATCGCGTTGCTCGAAGGGCTCGACCTGCAGTCGGTCGGCGTCGCCGCGCCGCGCATGGCCCACGAATTCGGGTTGTCGGTTTCGCAGATGGGGCTCGCGTTCAGCGCGGGCACGTTCGGCCTGCTGCCGGGCGCGATGCTCGGCGGCTGGCTCGCCGACCGCATCGGCCGCAAGCAGGTGCTGATCGCGTCGGTGTGCCTGTTCGGGCTGCTGTCGATCGCGACCGCGCAGGTGTCGGGCTTTGCGATGCTGGTCGCGGTGCGTGCGCTCACGGGTCTCGGCCTCGGCGGCGCGATGCCGAACCTGATCGCTTTGTCGTCCGAATCGGTCGAGCCGCGCTCGCGCAGCAGCGCGGTCGCCGTGATGTACTGCGGGATTCCGTTCGGCGGCGTGATCGCGTCGCTGATCGGCGTGCTGCTCGCCGGCGACGCCGAATGGCGGCACATCTTCTACGTCGGCGGCGTCGGGCCGCTGCTGCTCGCGCCGGTGCTGATCGCGCTGCTGCCGGAATCGCGCGCGTTCCTCGACGTCAGCGCCTCGGGCGCCGCGCGTCCGACGGTCGGGCACACGCTGTTCGGCGGCGCGCGCACCGGCACGACGCTCGCGCTGTGGCTCAGCTACTTCTGCACGCTGATCGTGC
Organism: Burkholderia sp. B10; assembly: GCF_004368385.1. Taxonomy (NCBI): domain Bacteria; kingdom Pseudomonadati; phylum Pseudomonadota; class Betaproteobacteria; order Burkholderiales; family Burkholderiaceae; genus Burkholderia; species Burkholderia sp. B10. Next base: position 20,394 of record NZ_PQMX01000012.1, read on the forward strand.
TGTATTTCCTGCTGAACTGGCTGCCGTCGCTGATGGCCGCGAAGGGCCTCGCGCGCAGTCAGGCCGGCATCGTGCAGATCTTCTTCAACATCGGCAGCGGCCTCGGCGTGCTCGGCATCGGCATGTCGATGGATCGGCTGCGCCCGTCGCGCGTGGTCGGCGGCATGTATGCGGGAATCGTGCTGTCGCTCGCGGCGCTGGCGATCGCGCCGGGGCTGCTGTGGCTGTCCGTGGCCGCGTTTGCCGCCGGGATGTTCGTCGTCGGCGGCCAGTCGGTGCTCTATGCGCTCGCCGCGATCTACTACCCGACCGCGATGCGCGGCACCGGCGTCGGCTCCGCGGTGGCCGTCGGGCGGCTCGGTTCGGTCGTCGGGCCGCTCGCCGCCGCCCAGCTGCTCGCGATGGGCCGCAGCGCGTCGGTCGTGATCGGCGCGAGCATCCCGGTCACGCTGGTGGCCGCCATCGCCGCGCTGGTGCTGATCCGGCGCCCGGCCGCGCAGGACTGAGGCTTTCCACTTTCAACCACGAGCGCCGTCAGAGCGCGAATTCGACGCAGGTATGGAGACAATCGACATGAAGCACACCAAAGCCTTGCTGGCGGCCGGCGCATGCGCGCTCGCCGCGTCCGGCGCCCACGCGCAGTCGAGCGTGACGCTGTACGGAATCATCGATACGGGCGTCGAGTTCGTGTCGCACGCGAACGCGGCCGGCGATCACGTCGTGCGCATGCCGGGCGTGACCGGCGAACTGCCGTCGCGCTGGGGGCTGCGCGGCACGGAGGATCTCGGCGGCGGCTATCAGGCGGTGTTCACGCTGGAAAGCGGCTTCAACGTGCGCGGCGGCGATCTCGGCCAGGGCGGCCGGCTGTTCGGGCGCCAGGCGTTCGTCGGGCTGAAGAGCGGCTTCGGCACGCTGGCCTTCGGCCGTCAGTACACGATGACCTATCTCGCGCTGCAGGGCGCCGACATCATCGGCCCCGACATCTACGGGCTCGGCTCGTTCGACGCCTACGTGCCGAACGGCCGCGCGGACAACGCCGTGACCTACGTCGGCACGTATCGCGGCGTGACGCTCGGCGCCGCCTACTCGTTCGGGCGCGACGGCGCCGGCACCGGCAACTCGCCGGGGCAGGGCACGTGCGCGGGACAGGTGCCGGGCGACGCCGTCCAGTGCCGCAACTGGTCGGTGATGCTCAAGTACGACAGCGCGTATTTCGGCGCGGCGGCGTCGTACGAGGAGCAGCGCGGCGGCACGGGCGCGGCCGCGAACTTCTTCGACGGCGTCGCGCCGGTGCCGTTCACGAGCAGCGGCGGCAAGGATGCGCGCACGCACGTGAGCGCCTATGCGCAGGCGGCCGGCGCGCGGCTCGGCGCGGGCTGGATCGGGCGGCGCGTGTCGACCGGTTCGCCGGCGGCGCCGGGTGCGCATTCGGACCTGTTCTTCGTCGGCGCGTCGTATGCGGTGAAGCCGGCGTTCATCGTCGACGGCGAGGGCTACCGGATCGTCAACAGCGCGCACGACACGCGCGCGACGATGGCCACGCTGCGCGCGACCTACCTGCTGAGCAAGCGCACGGCCGTCTATGCGCAATCGTCGTATCTGTGGAACAGCGCGCATGCGCGCTACGCGGTCAGCGGCGGCGGCGCCGGCACGACGCCCGGCGCGGGGATGGGGCAGCTCGGCGCGATGGTCGGCGTGCGCCACATGTTCTGATCAGCGATCCTGACGAATGGGAGCCATCTTGAACAGCAAATCTGCACTGTTGTGCATTGCGCCGCTGTCCGTAGCGGCCCTGCTCGCCGGCTGCGGCGGCGACGATTCCGTCAACGCCGCGCCGACGCACCTGAGCGCCGCGACGCCGGCCGCGATGACGCAGACCTGCGACGCGCTCGCCGCGAAGCTGTCGTATGCGAACACGTCGTTCACGTCGGTGACGACCGCGGCCGCCGGCGCGCTCGCCGTGGCCGGCAAGCCGATCGCCGAGCATTGCGTGATCGAAGGGAAGATGAACGAGCGCGTGAGCGCGGTGGACGGCAAAACCTATGCGATCGGCTTCGAGATGCGCTTGCCGAAGGCGTGGAACGGTCGCTTCTTCTACCAGGCGAACGGCGGGCTCGACGGCAACGTCGTGACCGCGACGGGCGAGGTGGGCGGCGGCGGGCCGCTGACCAATGCGCTGAACCAGGGCTTCGCGGTGATCAGCTCCGATTCGGGGCACAGCGCCGCGCAGAACCCGCTGTTCGGGCTCGATCCGCAGGCGCGGCTCGACTACGGCTACGGCGCGGTCGACGCGCTCACGCCGATGGCCAAGCAGGTGATCCGGCTCGCGTACGGCAAGGCGCCCGATCGCAGCTATTTCGGCGGCTGCTCGAACGGCGGGCGGCACGCGATGGTGACCGCCGCGCGCAACGCAGGCGACTACGACGGGATCATCGCCGGCGATCCGGGCTTCCATCTGCCGAAGGCGGCGATCGGCGAGATGTACGGCGCGCAGCAGTTCGCGCAGATCGCGTCGGCGACCGGCGCGAATGGCTTGCCCGATATCCGCAGCGGCTTTACCGACGCGGAGCGACGGCTCGTCGGCCAGAAGATTCTCGACAAGTGCGACGCGCTCGATGGCGCGGCCGACGGGATGGTGCAGGACGTCGCCGCGTGCCAGGCGCATTTCAGCATCGACACGGACGTCCCGACCTGCGCGAACGACACGCGCACCGGCGCGTGCCTGACGAGCGCGCAGAAGCGTGCGATCGGGAACGTGTTCGCGGGCGCGCGAAACAGCGCGGGCGCGGCGCTCTACGCGAGCTTCCCGTACGATCCGGGCATCGCGGGCGGCGGATGGGCCGCGTGGAAGCAGTCGAATTCGGTGGTGCTCGACCCGGCCGCGATGGCGTTCACGTTCATGACGCCGCCGCAGACCGCCGCGACGCTCGCGAATCTCGCCGGCTTCGCGCTCGGCTTCGACATGGACCGCGACGCGCCGGCGATTTTCGCGTCGAACGGCGTGTACACGCAGTCGTCGTGGGCGTTCATGACGCCGCCCGACGAGACGAACCTGGCGGCGCTGAAGTCGCGCGGCGCGAAGCTGCTCGTCTATCACGGCACGGGCGACCCGGTGTTCTCGTTCAACGACACGAGCGACTGGTACGCGCGGCTCGCGCAGGCGAACGGCGGCGACGCGTCGGGCTTCGCGCGCTTCTATCCGGTGCCGGGGATGAATCACTGCTCGGGCGGGCCGGCCGCCGACCAGTTCGACATGCTGACGCCGCTCGTCGCGTGGGTCGAGCAGGGACAGGCGCCGGCCGCGATCGTCGCGACTGCGCGCGACGCGAGCAACGTGCTGCCGAATGCGGAGGTGCCGACGTCGTGGGGCGCGGGCCGCACGCGTCCGTTGTGTCCGTATCCGCAGGTCGCGCGCTACAACGGCTCGGGCGACGTGAATTCGGCGGCGAGCTTCAGTTGTCGTTGACGCAGCGGCGAGCGGCGATGCGGTGCTCGGGTCGATGGGCGTGCGCATCGCCGCGGTTGCTTGTGGGTGCGCGCTGGCGACGGCGGCGGCTCCGCGCCTGCGTATGCGCGCGGCAGTTGCGGCCGGTGGCCGTGTCCCGGGATACTATGGCGCCTTTCCGTCGGCGCGACGCGTCGCGACCGACACGCCACGTATCTTTCCGTTGATTCGCGCATGCAAACCGTAGCGGTACTCGACTTCGAAACAACCGGGCTTTCCCCGAACCTGGGCGACAGGGCGACCGAGATCGCCGTGATCCTGCTGCGCGACGGCGAGATCGTCGACCGCTATCAGAGCCTGATGAACGCGGGACGCCGCATTCCGTCCGACGTCGTCGCGCTCACCGGGATCACGAACGAGATGATCGCGACGGCGCCGCCGGTGTCGAAGGTGATGAAGGAAGCCGCCGCGTTCGTCGGCAGCCATCCGGTCGTCGCGCACAACGCGGGGTTCGACAAGCGATTCTGGCAGGCCGAACTCGGCTCGCTCGGCGTCGCGGCCGACCATCCGTTTGCATGCACGATGCTGGTGGCGCGGCGCCTCTACCCGCATGCGCGCAGCCACCGGCTGTCGAGCCTCGCCGACCTGCTGCGCTTGCCGCAGGCCGGCCGCGCGCACCGCGCGATGGTCGACGCGGAGATCGCGAGCCATCTGTGGTGCCGGATGCAGCGCGACATCGGCGAAACTTACGGGCTGCGGCACGTCGATCACAGGCTCATGTCGCGTCTGCAGACGACGAGCAAGGCGAAGGTTGCGACGTTCTTCGGTTCGTTGTCGGCGGCGGGGCGGTGATTCTGCTTGCGGGTGGGGGGAGCGCGGTGGAGTGGGTCCGCTCACGTTAGCTCGCCAGCGCCGCCAGCCGAACGTTCATGCGCATTCTCGCGCGCATTCTCGTGCGTCACGTCCATCGCGCTACTGAGCGCATGACTTCGTCGATCTCACCGAACGCCGCACGCGCGTCTCGCGACGTGCGGCCGCTTCGACGCGGCCGGCACCTTCCCGCGACGTCGAGCGCGCGTCACCGCATCACACGAGTTCGCCCAGGCACGCGTCGAACTGCGCGACCAGCTTGTCGACGTCGTCGGCAGTCGTCTGCGGGCACACCAGCATCATGTTGTGGAACGGCGTGATCAGCACGCCGCGGTTCAGCAGGTACAGATGGACGATGTGCTCGAGTTCGCTGTCGAGCTGTTCGCCCGCCAGCGTGCCGTTGCGCGGCGGCACCGGCGTGAACTGGAATTCGGTGCGCGCGCCGATGCGCGTCACGCACCACGGCAGCCCGTGCTTCGCGATGGTCTGCTCGAGCCCGGTCGCGAGTCGCGCGGCCAGTTCGAACATGTGCGCGTACGCGGCTTCGGTCGCGACCTCCGCGAGCGTCGCGCGCATCGCGTGCATCGCGAGCATGTTGGCGGTGAGCGTCGTGCCGATCCCCGAATGGCCGGGCGGCGCGTTCAGCTTCGCCTGCTTCGCGCGCTCCGCGAATTCGGCGCTGAAGCCGTACACCGCGCACGGCACGCCGCCGGCGATCGGCTTGCCGACCACCAGCGCGTCGGGTTCCAGCCCGTGCGCGGCCGCGTAGCCGCCCGGCCCGCTGCTGATCGTGTGCGTCTCGTCGATCACGAGCAGCGTGCCGTAACGGCGCGTCAGTGCGCGCGCGGCGTCCCAGAAGCCCGGCTCCGGCAACACCATCCCGATGTTCGTCATCGCCGGTTCGGCGAGCACGCAGGCGACGTCGCCGTCCTTCAGCGCGGCTTCGAGCGCGTGCAGATCGTTGAACTCGACCACGCGCGTGTTCGCGAGCAGGTCGTAGGACTGCCCGAGCAGGCTGTCGCGCTGCACCGGGCGCCCGTCGACGAGGTCGACGAACACGTCGTCGACCGTGCCGTGATAGCAGCCGTTGAACACGATGATCGTGTTGCGGCCGGTGGCGGCGCGCGCCCAGCGCAGCACGAAGCGGTTCGCGTCGCTCGCGCTCAGCGCGAACTGCCAGACCGGCAGCCGGAAGCGGCGCGCGAGTTCGCCCGACACCCACGCGGCGTCTTCGCTCGGCAGCATCGTCGTGTAGCCGCGCGTCGCCTGTTCGGCGAGCGCCCGCGCGACGGGTTCGGGCGCATGGCCGAACATCGCGCCGGTGTCGCCGAGGCAAAAGTCTGCGTAGCGATGCCCGTCGACGTCGGTGAAGGTCGCGCCGCGCGCTTCCTTCACGACCAGCGAGAACGGTGTCGACCAGTCCTGCATCCAGTGCAACGGCACGCCGAACAGCAGATGCTCGGACGCTTCCGCGGACAGCGCGCGGGAAACCGGCATGGCTTCGGTGAATGCATGGCGCTCGCGATCGAACAGTGCGCGGGCGCGGGTCAGGTCGACTCCGTGGCGGGAAGGCAAAGGCAGCTCCTGGTGGTGAAGGTGGAGCAACGATAGCGCGACGGGCGGGGCGTTGAACAGAGGCGGAATCACGGAGGCAGGTAGGCGATTCGAAGGGCGCTGCGCGTAGGTGTTGCAGAGTTATGGCCGATTGGCGACATGGCGACACCGCCAGATGTCGGACGTACGCGAAGCCGTTGGCGCGGTGAAGGTGTTCATACGTGGCGCTCGAGTCTTTCACAAGCCGGCTCGCATGAGGAAGGTGCCCGAGAACCGTCCCGATTCATCGAACGCGATGGGGGCGCAGGCAGCAATTTGTGCGCATAAACATACGACGACATATCTCACCGACGCTCACGGATCTCACGTGAGTGCGCGCACACATCCGAATTTGTGCAGCGAGAATCGAGGGTAAACGACAAATACATGCCCGACCACGAACGCGCCTAGACTTGCCCATGTGATACGACGACGTACGAATATGGTCGCGTCGCACACGACCCGATACCCCCTTCCGGAGAAATGCCCATGGCCGCAAGCCGTCGCCGTTCGTCTTTGCCCGCCCGTTCGCCTTCTTCGAAGCGGCTGACGCGCCGCGACTTCATCGGCTGGACCGGCACGCTCGCCGGCGGGGCAGTGTTCGGCGGTCCACTCGCGGCCACCCGTGCGTTCGCCCACGTCGCCGCAGCCGATGTTGCGCCCGACGCGATCTGGGGCGAGCACGGCGCGGCCGCGCGTATCGCCGCATCGCTCGCGCATGTGTCGCGGCGCGCGTTCCGCCACCGCGAATTCGACGTGACGCACTATGGCGCGCGCTCGTGCGCGACCGTCGCGCAGACGTCGCCGTACCCGTCGGCCAAATCGCCGGTGAGCCCCGGCGCCGAACTGACGACCGCGCCCGGCGCGTTCGACTCGCGCCCGGCATTTCTCGCGGCGATCGACGCATGCGCGCGTGAAGGCGGTGGCAGTGTGATCGTGCCGGCCGGCAACTGGTACTGCGCGGGGCCGATCGTGCTGCAGAGCAACGTGAATTTCCATCTGAGCGTGAACTGCACGATCTACTTCAGTCCGAACCCGGCCGATTACGCGAAGGACGGCCCGGTCGACTGCGGCGCGAACGGCCGGCTGTACTACAGCCGTTGGCAGGCGAACGACTGTCTGAACTACGGCGCGCCCGTCTACGCGCGCAATGCGACCAACATCGCGCTGACCGGCGAAGGCGCGACGTCGGTGCTGAACGGGCAGGCGATGACGCCCTTCGCGGGTAGCGGAGCCGGCAGCGTCTGCTGGTGGACCTACAAGGGCTCGTCGGGCGCGTATGGCGGGAACGCGTCCGTGCCGAGCCAGGCGTTCGCGAATCCGAACAACGTGGATCTGCGGCTCGTCGCACCGGCGATTCCGGACGCGCTCTACGCGCTGCTCACCTCGCCGGTCACGCCGTGGCAGCAGGACCAGAACTACCTGCCCGCACTGTCCGAAGCCGGCGTGCCGGTCGAGCGGCGCATCTTCGGGCTCGGCCACTATCTGCGGCCGTGCATGGTCGAATTCATCGGCTGCACGAACGTGTTGATGGAGAACTACCAGACGCAGAACACGCCGTTCTGGCAGCATCATCCGACCGCGAGCCGCAACGTCGTGATCCGCGGCGTGACGACCAACAGCATCGGTCCGAACAACGACGGCTTCGATCCCGACGCGTGCACCGACGTGCTGTGCGAGCGCTGCACGTTCAACACCGGCGACGATTGCATCGCGATCAAGTCGGGCAAGGATCGGGACACCGAATACGGGCCCGCGAAGCGACACCTGATTCGCGACTGCACGATGAACAGCGGCCACGGCGGGATTACGCTCGGCAGCGAAATGGGCGGCGGCGTCGAGCAGATCTATGCGACCAACCTGTCGATGCTGAACGCGAACTGGCAGACCAATCCGCTGAACATCGCGATTCGCGTGAAGACCAACATGAACCGCGGCGGTTACGTGAAGGACTTCCACGTGAAAGGCGTCGTGCTGCCGAACGGCGTGAACCTGAAGGGCGGCGGCTACGGCAGCGCGCTGCTCGCCGGCAGCCCGATCAACGCGAGCGTCGCGCTCGGCGTCGTCACGGCGGCGGCCGGCAATCCGTCGGCCGCACAGGGCGGCATCGTCACGTTCGACTGCGACTATCAGCCGGCCAACGACGCGGTGCGCACGCGGCCGCCCGTCGTGCAGAACGTGACGATCTCCGACGTGAAGGCGAGCAACGTGACGTTGAACGGCGTGAGCGCGTCGTGCTTCCAGGCGATCGTCGCGCAGGGGCCCGTCGCGTTCGACTACAACGGCGCGCCGCCGACGCCGGCCGTGCAGCCGATTTCCGGCGTGACGATCAGCAACTGCGACTTCGGCACGCCGGTCGCGTCGGGGGTGGCGACGGTCACGTCGCCGGGTCCGATCTACGCGTTCAACGTGAGCGCGATGACGCTCGCGAACGTGACGATCGCGGGGCAAGTCGTCGACACGTCGATCACCGATCGGCGCTGATACGCCCGGTGGGCGGCGTTTCGTACGCGCGCGATCGCGTCACGCGAGAATCTTGACCATATGGTGTTCGTCGTAGAAGCGGCCGTCGACGCACAGCGAGCGCGGTTCCGTGCCGAACCGCACGAATCCCAGCGACTCGTACAACCGCTGCGCGCCGCCGTTGATCTCGTTGACGCACAGCATCAGTTGCGCGCATTGCCACGCCTGCGACGCATGCGCGGATGCGCTGTCCAGCAGCGTTTGCGCGACGCCGCGCCCGCGATAGGCGGCATCGACGAACACGCCCCAGATCGTCCCCTTGTGCGCGACCTTCGCGCGTGCATCGCGGTACACGCCGGTGGTGCCGATGAGCAACTCGCCGTCGAATGCGCCGAACACCGCGCGCTCATGCGTGGGTGCGATGCGCGCTGCGAATGCTTCGAGCGGCACCACGACTTCTTCGGCGTGGGTAGGCAGGAATGAGGTCGGCGACGTGTCGATAGCGCGAAGGCGGACGGATTTGAATTGCGCCGCGTCGGCGGCGTCGAGCAGGCGGATCGTGATCATCGGTCGGGGTCGTCGCTGGTTTGCGGAACGGGCAGCTGCGGCGCGCGACGCGCAGCAGCGCATTGCGATGCCAAGGCCGGCTGACACAGGTCATCGACGAAGCGTGAGCAGATGACGGCAGTAGCCGGCGAGAGCAATGCAGCAAGAACGTCGAGATGACGCTCGAAACGAATGCATAGTCTACCGAAACTGCCGGCAAAGCAGGCATGCGTGCGTTCGGCGACCCAGCGGTGCCGTTCAGGTCGCTCCTTGCTTTCCGCGGCTCGTCCTTTCCAGGCGAGACGAGCCGCATTTCCGCGCCGCGTCGGGTCACGTCGGCAGCGGGCAAATTGAACCGAGCAGCCTGTTCAATCCACCTTCGGAAGAACGAAACCGGCTGAAACAGCGCTCGCCGGACACCAGCCAATGCGCGCTCTTACACGTTCCGCACGAACCACGTCCGCTTCGCCGCGCCCAGCAGCGCGCGATACGCGAGCCACGACACCACGAAGGTCGCCGGCGCCGATAGCGACGCGGCGAATCCCGACGCCTGGTTCAGCGCGAGTCCGGCGAACGCGCCCGCGAACCACGCAATCAGGCCGCCCGGATTGAAGGTCGGCACGTGCGCGTCGCGGCATTCGATGTCGTCGCCCACGAGTTGTCCGTAACGGTCCGAGAGAATGTGCGCGAGCGCGACTGCGACCCACGCGACGACGAAGATGCCCTGATACGCGAGCGCCTGCAGAATCCGGGAAAAGACGTCGGCCATCATCAAGCCGTACACCACCGCGCCCACCACGACCGCCCACACGAACTTCGGTGCGCGCAGCCCGGCCACTTTCTGAAAGAACGCCTGCATGTTGACCGTCGCGAGATAGTAGTTCGCGGTGTTGATGCGCGACTGCGTGACCCACACGAACAGCAGCCCCCACACGCCCATCAGCTTCAGCAGCGCGAGCACGACCGATACTTCGGACAGCGTGCCGAGCCCCGGCGTCGTGCTGACGACGTAGATGCCCACCGCGCCGTTCAACAGGAACGTCACGAGATAGAACGGCATGCCGAAGTTGAAGCGGCCGTGATAGCTGGCGTCCTCCTTGCGGCCGAAGCGCGCGTAGTCGAACGTGAACATCATCAGCACCCACACGCCCATGTAGTAGACGAAGCACTGCCACCAGCCGCCGGCCGGCGCGCCGCCTGCCGGTCCGAAATCGAGCCAGGCGGCGTTGTAGCCGTACTCCGCCGTCGTGAGTCCGACCGCGGCACACAGGCCGATCAGGTAAAACGGCAGCAGCGTGCCGTTGAACTTGTCGAGCCAATGCTGCACGCTGCCGAACACGAGCGGCACGCTGTAGCACACCACGATCAGCGCGACCCACTTGTAGTCGAGCGCGGGGAACTGGTGATGCGCGGCGACCGCGATCACCGAACCCTCGAACACCGCGTAGTAGATTGCCGTCGCGAAGAAGATCAGGGTGGCGAGCGCCGCGCCCGCGCTGCCGAACAGCACGCGCGAGAACAGCGCGACCGACAGGCCCGTGCGTATCGCGTAGCGGCTGATGATCGAATTGACCACGCCGTACGACACGACCGACAGCGCCATGCCGATCAGTGCGTTGCGGGCGCCGTAGCTGAGCGCGAGCGTCGCGCCGACGACGATGTAGAACACCGCGCTGCACACGGCCCACCACGCCATCGTCAGCGAGAAGGGCGGCATGCGCGCGTGATCGGGAATGGCGAGCGTCGACAGGTCGAGATCCTCGTCGGCGTCGGCATGAGCCAGGTTGGCCATGGTGGTGCTCCTCGATGAGCAAAGCTGCGAACGACGTCCTGGCCGCGGCAACTGCTTCCGCAGGGTTGCCCCGACGTCGGATGGGCAACCGGTCCGGCTGAAACGGCGCGCACGCATCCGCCGCGCGGCACGCGGTCGCGCGGGAATGAATGCGGAGCGAGAAAAGGTGCCGGCGGCGCCGGGCCGCGCGGCGTCTAGCCCTGAAGCGCGGCGCGCAGCAACGCCAGGCGCTGGCGGTACGCGCGGCGTGCCGCGAGCGCGTCGGCCATCGTCACGGGCACGAAGCGCGCGCGATGGTTCGGCTGCATCTGTCCGATCAGGTCCATGTCGGCGCTGATGACCGTGCCGATGGTCGCGTAGCCGCCGCCGGAGACCGCATCGCGATGCAGGATGATCGGCTCGAGCCCGGCCGGCACCTGGATCGAGCCGACCGGATAGCATGCGTCGACGATGTTCGACGGATCCGCGCCCGCGCCGAACGGTTGTTCGCGCGGCCGAAACTGCAGCGGCCGCCCGTTCTTGTAGCGGTAGCCGATGCGGTCCGCCTCGGGCGCGACGGTCCACGCATCGTCGAAGAACGTCTGCGCCGACGCGTCGGTCAGCCGGTGGTGGTACAGGCCCGTCAGCACGCGCAGGGCGACGTGGCTGTCGAGCGGCCGGCGCATCGATGCCGGCAGTTCGCGCCCTTCGCGCGGCGCGCCGTGCACGGCGCCGACCGGCAGCCGATCGCCTTTCTGCAGGCGCCGGCCCGCAAGGCCGCCGATCGCGCCGAGCGTATAGGTCGAACGGCTGCCGAGTACGACCGGCACGTCGATGCCGCCCGCGACGGCCAGATACGCACGCGCGCCGGCCTTCACGTACTGGAACGACAGCACGCTGCCCGCGCGAATCCGGAGCGCGACGTCGCAGCTTTGCGCGATGCCGTCGATCTTCGGCGTCATCTCGGCGCCGGTGACGGCGATGAGCGCGTCCATATGGAACAGCAGTTCGGGGCCGAGCAGCGTGCATTCGAGCACGGCCACCTCTTCGGGATTGCCGACCAGCAGGTTCGCCGCGCGCGACGCGTACTGGTCGAGCGAGCCCGACGGCGGAATGCCGACGTGATAGCAGCCTTGCCGGCCCATATCCTGGACGGAGGTGGCGAGGCCCGGTTTCAGAACCTCGATCAGATCGTGCGGATCAGTCGGCATGCAGCACCTCGACGAGAGAACGGTTATACGCATCGGGATCGCGCCGGAACGCGTCGAGCGAGAACTTCACGGGGCGCACCCGCAGCGAGAAGGTTCCGGCGTCGACGGCCGCCACTGCTGCGTCGTACGCAGCGCGATCGATCGGCTGGAACTTCACGATGTCGCCGGGCCGGAAGAACACCATGAAGTCGTGCAGATAGTCGAGCCGCTGCGCGGGATCGAAGATCGGCGCCGGCGTCACGCCGAACATCTGGTAGCCGCCCGCGCCGCGCACCGAGTAGATGCAGCCGAAGCAGCCGCCGTGCCCGACCGTGAGCTTCGGCGTGTCGGTGCGCGGCCGCAGGTATTTCGGCACTTCGAGCTGGCGCGCGCGTTCGACCATCTGATACATGAACGGCAGCCCCGCGACGAAGCCGACCATCGAGACGAACCACGGCGAACCGGAGTGCGCGGCGATGAATTCGTCGACGTCGCGCTTGCCGTTGATGCGCGCGGCGTACTCGAGATCGGTCGACGTCGGATCCTGATGACGCTCGCGAAACCGCATCATCGTCTCGTGCGTCCACGGGTCGTTGTAGAGCACGGGCACCTCGACGATACGCGTGTCGAGTTCGAGCGGCGCATCGCCGGCCTCCGTCTCGATCGTCCGGAGCAGCGCGACGAGCGCGTCGGGCTCGATCACGTCGGGGTCGTAGCGCACCTGGTAGGACGCGTTCGCCGGACAGATCTCGGTGATGCCCGGCACCGCGCGGCGCTGCAGTTCGCGCGTGATCGCCGTGCCCTTGAAGAAGGCGTCGAGCGACATCGATTCGCTGATCTCGACGAACACGAACTCGTCGCCGCCGAAGGTATAACGGGCCGTCACTGTGCCTCCCCGACGCGCGTGGCGTCTGCTTCCGTATCCGCGTGTTGCCGGGCGCGGGCCGTCACGGCCTCGCGCCATTGCGGCATCCACGCTTCGAGAAAATTGGTGTGGTAGCGGCCGGCCCGCACGTCGTCGTCCGCGAGCAGCGCGAGGTGCAACGGTGCGGTGGTCTTCACGCCGCCGACGTGCAGCTCGCCCAGCGCGCGCGCGAGGCGTTGCAGCGCGGCCGCGCGGCTCTCGTCGTGCACGATCAGCTTGGCGAGCAGGGAGTCGTAGAACGGCGGCACGACGTAGCCCGGATAGAGCAGCGAGTCGATGCGTGTGCCGGCGCCGGTCGGCCACACGAGCGTATCGATGCGTCCAGGGTTCGGACGGAAATCCTGCAACGGATCTTCCGCGTTGATCCGGCATTCGATCGCCGCGCCGCGCATCGCGATGTCTTGCTGCGCGAAACGCAGCGGCTCGCCGTCGGCGATGCGCAGCGTCTCGCGCACGAGATCGATGCCCGTGATCGCCTCGGTCACCGGATGCTCGACCTGGATGCGGGTATTCATCTCGATGAAGTAGAACTCGCCGCGGGCGTCGTCGTACAGATATTCGAGCGTGCCCGCGCTGCGGTAGCCGACTTCTCGCGCGAGACGCGTCGCCGACTCGCACAGCGCGTCGCGCTGCGCCGGCGTAAGCGAAGGCGACGGCGCCTCCTCGAGAATCTTCTGGCGTCGCCGTTGCAGCGAACATTCGCGCTCGAACAGGTGCACGACGTTGCGGCCGTCGCCCAGCACCTGCACCTCGATGTGCCGCGCGCGTGCGATGAAGCGTTCGAGATAGACGCCGCCGTTGCCGAACGCGGCCTGCGCCTCGCGCTGCGCGAGCGGCAGCTCGGCCTCGAGTTGCGCGGCGTCGTGCGCGACGCGGATGCCGCGCCCGCCGCCGCCCGCGGCCGCCTTGATCATCAGCGGATAGCCGATGCGCGCAGCGACTGCCTGCGCTTCTTCGAGCGAGTGCACGACGCCGTCGCTGCCGGGCACGGTCGGCACGCCGGCGCGCTGCGCGGTTTCGCGTGCGCGGGCCTTGTCGCCCATCGTCGCGATCACGTGCGCGTCGGGGCCGACGAAGATCAGGCCGGCCGCCTCGACCTGCGCGGCGAAGGCCGCGTTCTCGGACAGAAAGCCGTAGCCGGGATGAATGGCGTCTGCGCCGCAGCGGCGCGCGGCATCGAGAATGGCCGCGGGATTCAGATAGCTCTTCGCCGCATGCGACGGGCCGATGTGGATCGCTTCGTCGGCCATGCGCGCGGCGAGGCTGTCGCGGTCGGCGTCGCTGACCACGGCGACCGCGCGCATGCCGAGCTCGTGTGCGGCGCGGATGATGCGCACCGCGATCTCGCCGCGGTTCGCGACCAGCACGGTCCGGATCCGCGACGGGCGATAGAACGTGCCGGAGGAAGTTGCGAGGCTCATCGCGTCACTCCTCGATCCGCATCAGCACCTGGCCTGCGTCCACCGGCTCGCCGTCTTCGACGAGCAGCTCGGCAACACGCCCCGACACGTCGGCTTCGATCTCGGTGAACTGCTTCATCACTTCGACGAGGCCGACGACCGCACCCGCCATCACGGGCGCGTCGACGGCGACGTAGTAGTCCGCGTCGGGCGACGGACGGCGGTAAAAGGTGCCCGGCAGCGGGCTGACGATATCGTGCAATGCCATCATGCGTCTCCTTGAATCAGTGATGTGCGGCGAGCGGTAGCGGGGCGGCGGTGCGAATGCCTTCGCGAACCAGCGCGTCGCGCGTTCTGCGCACGAGTTCGAGCGCGCCCGGCGTGTCGCTATGGATGCAGACGGAGTCGAAATCGATGTCGATGTCGTCTCCTTCGATCGTATGCACCTTGCCGTCGATGCAGGCGCGCAGCACCTTGTCGGCGACCAGGCCGGGATCCAGGCGTCCGACGCGGCGCGTGAACACGATCGAGCCGCTGCGGTCGTAGTCGCGATCGGCGTAGAACTCGCGCACCACCGGCTGACCGTATTCGGCGGCGACGCGGTACGTCGCCGACGCTTCCATGCAGTACAGCCACAGGCCGGGATCGACGCGCTGCAGCGTCTCGATCAGCAGCCGCGAGAACGCCTCGTCGGCCGCCGCGTGCATGTAAAGCGCGCCGTGCGGCTTCAGATGCTGAAGGCGCACGCCGTAGAGCCGCGCGAACTCGCGCAGCGCGCCGAGCTGGTAGACGATGTCGTTGACGAGCGCCTGCGGCGTTTCGGCGATCGCGCGGCGGCCGAAGCCGACCAGATCGCGAAAGCCCGGATGCGCGCCGATGCCGACGCCGGCGGCGCGCGCCAGCTGCACCGTGCGCGCCATGATGTTCGGGTCGCCGGCATGAAAGCCGGTGGCGATGTTGGCCGAGCTGATCAGCGGCATGATCTGTTCGTCGACGCCGTCGCCGATCGTCCACGGGCCGAAGCCTTCGCCCATGTCCGAATTCAGGTCGACGCTTTGCTTGCTCATGCTTGGGGATCCTCCAGGTTCTCGGTCGATGCGCGCTGCTGCGCGAGCCGAAGCAGTGTCGAAAGGAGGTTAGCCGCGCACGGGACGTCAAAATAGTTCTATTTTTGTATGCGACGTATCGATTTTTTCGATATCGACGAGAACGGGCGCGAGCCCGGCCCCGGCTGGACTTCGGGGCCTTCATGGATCCCCGCCGGTGGCGGTCGCGCGATCGATATGATATTTATTGCGCACCGCTCCGCTTCCCGTCGGCCATGGCCCTGACCCTCAGACAGCTCAAATACTTCGTCGCCACGGCCGAGCTTGGCCAGATCTCGCAGGCCGCGATCCAGCTCACGATCTCGCAGTCGGCCGTGACGAGCGCGATCAAGGAGCTGGAGGAAAGCCTCGGCACGCAACTGTTTCTGCGCACGTCCGCGGGCGTGACGCTCACCGACACCGGCTGGCGCTTTCTCAATCACGCGTATGCCATCCTGTCGTCGGTCGACGAGGCGATGCGGGTTCCGAACCTCGCAAGCACGGTGACGGGCACGCTCGCGATCGCCGCGAGCTACACCGTGCTCGGCTATTTTCTGCCGCAACATGTGCTGCGCCTGAGCACACTTTATCCGCGGCTGACGATCAACCTGCACGAACTGAACCGCGAGTCGATCGAAGAGGGGCTGATCGCGAGCCGCTACGACATGGCCGTGCTGCTGACGTCGAACGTGTCGAATCCCGAACTCGTGCTGGAGCCCGTGATCCATTCGGTGCGTCGGTTGTGGGTCGGCGCGCATCATCCGCTGCTCAAGCGCGAGAGCGTCACGTTCGCGGAGGTGGCGAACGAACCGTTCGTGATGTTGACGGTGGACGAGGCCGGCCAGACCGCGCTGCGCTACTGGAGCGAGACGCCGTATCGGCCCAACGTGATCCTGCGCACGTCGTCCGTGGAGGCCGTGCGCAGCATGGTCGCGAACGGCAGCGGCGTCGCGATTCTGTCCGACATGGTGTATCGGCCGTGGTCGCTCGAGGGGCGGCGCATCGAGACGATCGTGTTACGCGACCCGGTGCCGCCGATGAGCGTCGGCCTTGCGTGGCGCAAGAACATCGAGCTGAGCCCCGCGATGCACGCGCTGCGCGACTATTTCGTCAGACCAGCGGAAATCGGTGGGCCGCCCAAGCGGAAGTAGTAGGTGGGGCTGATTGCGCGAAGCCTGAATCCGTTTTGCCGTGCTGGCTGGATAGGGCATCCCATCCGTCTGACGAGCCATGCCGGCGACGCCTGGAGCCGTAAACGCAACCAGACAGTGCGCCCGAGCCGTTCGGGCGCGCGCCGCCCGCTCAATAACGCGACAACTGATTGCCGTTGATCTGCACGCGATCGCCCGGACGCAGATCGCCGGGCGACTGCACGTCGAACGAGCGCATCGAGCCGTCGCTGACCTGCACGTCGATCCGGTAGCTGCTCGGCGGCTGCGCGGCGCCCATCTGCTGGCCGATCTGGTTGCCGGCCACGGCGCCGCCGAGGGCGCCGATCACGGTGGCCGCCTCGCGGCCGTGGCCGCGGCCGAACTGGTTGCCGAGCACGCCGCCGACCAGCGCGCCGACGACGGTGCCGGCCACACCCGACGTGCCGACCGATCCGTTGACCGGCTGGATGTTCGAGACGGTGCCGTATTGCGTGCCGTAGCCGTTGCCGTACTGGCCGCCGTACGGCTGCTGATTGCCGTATTGATCGTACTGCGGCGCCTGAGCCGGATAAGCCGGCTGCTGCGGCTGCACGTAGCCCGGTTGCGCATAGGCGGGCTGCGCGTAGCCAGGCGTCGCGTACGGCTGCTGTTGATAGGGTTGGGTGCCGTAGGGGCCGTAGCCCGGTGCGACGCACGCGGTCAGCGGGAGCGCCGCCACGGCGACGAGCGAGGCGAACAGAACGGTCTTCGTGGAAGGCATGCGCATCATGATGTTTCCTGCATCGGCTACGTGTTCGCCGACGAATGCCGGAACGGGTGGCGAACTCGGCGTGAGTATAAGGAAAGGGCCGATGCGCGTCCGGTGCGGCCGGGTAACAACGTGTAAAGTCTGTTGCGGAGGAAATCGGCGGCGCGCGGCCGCTCCGCCCCTTCCATCGCTCAGCGCTGCGCAATCACCCGATCGGCCCCGCCATACTCACGTAGCGCGTATCGCGGCCGGCGCGGCGGCCAATGCGTCCCGTGTCGACGTCGGGTACGAATCGCCGTGACCCATGTGCGGCTCGCACGGCGAGTGCCCGGGCTTTTCGAGCGCGGCGACGATGCGCTCGCTTGCATGCCCGTCGCCGTACGGGTTCACCGCGTGTGCCATCTGCTCGTATTCGTGGCGATCGTTGAGCAGCGCTTCGACCTGCGCGACGATCCGGCCGCGGTCGGTGCCGACCAGACGTGCGGTACCGGCTTCCAATGCCTCGGGCCGCTCGGTCGTATCGCGCGTCACCAGCACCGGCACGCCGAGCGCTGGCGCCTCCTCTTGAATTCCGCCCGAATCGGTAATGATCAGATGCGCCTTCGACATCAGATACACGAACGGCAAATACTCTTGCGGACCGGTGAGCGTGACGTTGCGGAGGTCGCCAAGAATCGCTTTCACCGGTCCCGTCACGTTCGGATTCAGATGCATCGGATAGACCAGCTCGATGTCGTCGTGGCGGGTCGCGAGCTCACGGAGCGCATGGCACACATGTTCGAGCGGCTCGCCGAAACTTTCGCGGCGATGACCGGTGACGAGGATGAGCCGCCGTGCCGGATCCAGAAACGGAAATCCTGCGGCGATGCGCTCCGAGAGCCACGGGTCAGCGGCCAGCTTCTCGCGTGTCTGCAGCAGCGCGTCGATCACGGTGTTACCCGTCAGAACCACCTGTTCCGGCGTCATGCCTTCGCTGTACAGGTTCTGCGCCGCGCGCTTCGAAGGCGCGAAGTGCCACGAAGACACGGCGTCCGTCACACGCCGGTTCAGTTCCTCCGGCCACGGCGACCAGATATTGCCGGTACGAAGCCCGGCCTCGACGTGTCCGATCGGGATGTGCCGATAGAAGGCGGCCAGGCTCGCCGCCAAGGTGGTGGTCGTATCGCCGTGAACCAGCACGATGTCGGGCCGGGCCGCATCGAACACCGGGCCGATGCCGTTCAGGATGTTCGCGGTCAGCTCGGACAGCGACTGGTTTTGACGCATCAGATCCAGATCGAAGTCGGGAACGATGTCGAACAGCGACAGCACCTGGTCGAGCATCTGCCGATGCTGGGCGGTGACACATACGGTGACGTCGAATTCAGGGTGCTGCTTCAGCGCGCGCACGAGCGGCGCCATCTTGATCGCTTCGGGACGTGTGCCGAACACGGTCAAAACTCGTTGCATATCGATTTTCTCTATTTGATTTCCGGTCTTCTCGTCGGTCCGCGACACGCTTAAAACCACAACGTTGCGCGAACCACCAAGCCTTTGGCGCGGTCCGCGTCGGTCAACCGCACGCGATACTGGACGTCGAGGTCGATCCAGCTCGCCGGCGCCCGATACGCGCTTTCGCGGAACCAGTAGCGCATGCCGATGCCGGGGCCGATGCCGAGTGCGAGCTTGTGCAACGCGCGGGTGTCGTAGTCGCCGGCGATCGCCGCATGCGGGAACATCACCAGATGGCTGCTGATCGAATCGATCCGCCATGAATGGCCGTAGCGCAGCTCGACCGGTTGAACGAGCCGTTGCTGTCTCACGAAGTACGCGCTCTCCGTGTAGAACTGCCATGTCGTCCAGTCGGGCTTGACGGGATGCAGATCGATGCCGTCGTCGATCGAGTAACCGACGCGGAACAGCCAGTCGTCATACGCGTAACGTCCGCCCGTCATCAGTTTCTCGGCGGTGAACACCAGGTTTTGCGACGAAAGCGGCTTGTAGCGGGCGCCGACCGACCACTGCAAGGTCGGCAACCCGGTGATGCCGCCGCTGCGGTCGTACAGCGTCGAGTACTGGCGCGCGAACACCTGGAAAATGCGCCCGTTGTCGTAGCCGATCTTCGGCGGCTGCCAGTAGACCTCGGTGCCGCCCTGCAGAATCCCGATGGTTTCCTGAGGCCTGAACCCGCCGGATTGATACGCGACGTTGACGATCGCGCCGACGCGCCGCTCCGCGTCGTCGACCGCGCGTCGGTATGCGTAAGCCTGTTCGGCGTCGTATTGCGGCGCCTGCGCGTTCGCGTCGATGCTGTCGTGAAAGAACCGATCGGCAAGTTCGTTCTCGCCCAGGCCGCGCGCCGTGTACGCGGCGTCCGCATATTCGAGCGCGGACTCGTGCTGGCGGGTGAAGCCCGCCGCAAAATAGCGGAGCGCGTCCTTCTCGTACGCCGGGTAGTCGCGGCCCACGCGCCGGGCCGTGTAGGCCGCATCGAGGTATTGATGCGCGGCGCCGGGTTGCACGGCGAAGCTCGCATCGAAGAATCGAAGCGACAGCTTGTCGTAGGCCGGGTCGCGCTCGCCGAGACGGCGCGCCGTATAGGCGGCGTCGAGGTACTGCTGCGCGGTGCCGGGTTGCAGCGCGAAGCTCGCCTCGAAGTACCGGAGCGCCAGCTTGTCGTAGGCCGGGTCGTTCTGGCCGAGACGACGTGCCGTGTACGCTGCATCGACGTATTGCAGCGCCGTGCCCGGTTGCAGCGCGAAGCTCGCGTCGAAGTAGCGGAGCGCGAGCTTGTCGTACGCCGGGTCGCTGTTGCCGAGACGGCGTGCCGTGTACGCTGCATCGACGTATTGCAGCGCCGTGCCCGGCTGCAGCGCGAAGCTGGCGTCGAAGTAGCGGAGCGCGAGTTTGTCGTAGGCCGGATCGTTCTCGCCAAGACGACGTGCCGTGTACGCCGCATCGACGTATTGCAACGCCGTGCCCGGCTGCAGCGCGAAGCTGGCGTCGAAGTAGCGGAGCGCGAGTTTGTCGTAGGCCGGGTCGTTCTTGCCGAGCCGGCGCGCCGTGTACGCGGCGTCGACGTACTGCAACGCGGTGCCGGGCTGCAGCGCGAAGCTCGCTTCGAAGAACCGCATCGCTTGCTGGTCGTAAGCGGGATCGCTGTCGCCCAGGCGGCGCGCGATATAGGCGGCATCGATGTATTCGAGCGCCGTGCCTGCGTGCCTGGCGAAGCTCGCCTCGAACAGCTGGAGTGCCTGCCGGTCGTAGGCCGGATCGTTCTTGCCGAGACGGCACGCCGTGTACGCGGCATCGACATATTGCCGCGCGGTACCCGGCTGCTGCGCGAAGCTCGATTCGAACAGCCGAAGCGCCTGCTTGTCGTAGGCCGGGTCGTTCTGCCCGAGACGGTGCGCCGTATAGGCGGCATCGACATACTGACGCGGGGTCGCCCGACGGCGAGCGAAGCTCGTCTCGAACAATTGCAGCGCGCCTTTGTCGTCTCCGGCGCGAATGTGCGCATAGCAGCTCTCGAGCAGCCGGTCGGGCTCGCCTTGCGCGCATGCGCTGCCGGCCGCGATACCGAGTGCGATCGCGATGCAGGTCGGTCGTGCATGGACTTTCATGTCAGGCCACCCCCGACAGCGTGCCGTGCGATTCGGCCGACGCGCGCAGCTCGTCCAACGCCGCGACGATCTCGTGCTCGGCGGCAATGAAGCACTGCACGTCCACACCGGCGGCCGCCCGCAACTGCGCGAGCGCCGTATCGGAAAGCGGCGCCGCCACGGCGACGTTGAGCGCCGATCCTTCGCCGATACCGAACGGAATCGCACGATGCCGCACTTCGATGAAGTCCGGCAACCGGGTGGCGAACGGCCGCCAGTCGCGACGCGCCAACTCGACACGCGGCAATCCCGCCTGCCATGCAACGGCGTCGGCGAGCGTTTCGGGATCGAGCCCGGCTTCGTTGACCAGCAGTTCGCCCAGCCGCGTGCCGGCGTCGGTGCGCTGCATTTCGAGCGCATCGTCGAGCTGCTCCTGGCTGATCGCATGCCACGAGAGCAGCAGCTCTCCCAGGCGGCGATGCACCAGTCGAAGATCCTCGCGCGACGGATACGAATGCTTGGTCTTGTCCCAGCCGATCGGTTGCCCGGTCACGGTCGACACGATGAACAATCGCCACGCACGACACACTGCGAAGAAGTTGATGAAGTTGTTGACCACCAGCCGCGGGATCGACAGCAGCCCCTGATGAAATCCGTTCAGTCTCGTGACGAAGTACACGCGCTGCAGCACGCGGTTCACGAGCAGCGCAGTATTCGCGGCCATCATGTACTCGAGCCACTTCGGCGAGGCCTCGAGCAAGGTCTGTCCGGCCGGCAGCCAACCGCGCGCGATCGCGAACCGCAGCAGCAGGTGATTGACCAGCAGCAGGTAAGCCAGAATGGTGACGAGCGACGTGACGGTGCCCTTCCGGTCGCGCAGATACATGTACTTCGTCGCGATCGAGCCGTGCCAGCCGAGGCGCTGCGCGCCCTGGAACGCGATGCCGATGATCCAGCGTGCACGCTGCCGGTAGGCGGTGCGGAACGTGCCGGGAAACAGCTCGCGAGTCGCAATGATGCTGCGCGCGTCGATTTGCCGACGCTGGCCGCCGAACATGTGACGACGTGTCGTCTTGTATTCGAGCGGCAGCCAGACGAAGGCCATACGCGCGCCGATGCGCTTCATCTGGAAGCTCGTGTCGTAGTCTTCGGTCAGGCTGTCGGTGCAGAACGGCTGGTTGTTCGCGCCTTCGAGCAGGCGATCGAGGATGCGGCGGCTGTAGCACGACGCGACGCCCGCGCCCGGTATGCAACCCGTCAGGCTTTCGCGCACGACCAGATCCTTGGAATGCCACTCGCTGAAGTCGTCGAGATAGGTGCAGCCCACCCAGTCCTTCCAGTCGCGTTCGAGCGACAGCACCGGCAGTTGAAGAAACTCCTTCCGTTCGATCAGGTGATTGAAGAGTTTCAGTTCGAGCGGATGAATGATGTCCTCGCAATCGTGCATCGCGACGCCGGCAAAGCGCATGCCGTTCTCTTGCTCGTAGGCGAGAATCGACTGGACGATCCAGTTCAGGCAATCGGCCTTGCACGTCGGGCCGTCGTTGCGGACGATCGCCCGACGCACGACGTTCGGATAGCAGCGCGCCATGCGATCGGCTTCGATCGTCGTATCGGGATCGTTCTGATAGGTGCCGACGAAGATGACGAACTTGCGATATTCGAGCGTCGCGATGGTGTGCTCGATCATCTGCGCGAGCACCGCGTACTCCTTCCACGCGGGCACCATGATCGCAAACCAGCGCTCGTCCTCGCCGCGCAATTCCTGAGCGGTGAGCCGCGGATAGCGGCGGTGGATGACGAAGCGCCGGTACGCGGCGCGGATCCAATAGAAAGCGTCGATGTACAGGTCGTCGAGCGACGACACGAGGATGACCGTGCATACGACCACGACCACCGCATTGAATGCATCGAAGTACGCCGCCTGCAGCGGATGAAGCGCGGGAGCCAACGTCATCGTGCGGTTCCCCCGCCGCCGAAGCGAGACGGTTGGCGAATCGCACGCATGCAGCGCGCTGCCCGCAAATTTCCACCCCGTGCGACTTCGGTCGCACCGTCGTTATTTTTTGTGTTCATAGCCTTCCCCGTTCGAAGCGATCGCGCCGTCACCGCAAGGTTTCGCGAGACCGTGTCGCTCCTTTAATGATTCGAATCTATGGGCGCGCTTCGTTGCGCAATTGATGTCGATCAACGGCGCTCGTGGCAATCGTTTGCCGTGTATCCGCACCTCTCTTCGCTTTGTGTTCCACGCCACATGTGGTTTTTGTTTGCAACCGGAAGTGGGAAAATCGCAGGATGAGGAGCAGACGAATTCCTCTGAGAAATTCGATGCGTGATCGACGCCGCGGTTACGCCGCGTTAGCCGAGATACGGCGCGCTGATGGCGTGATCTCGGACGTTGTGGGCCGTTGCAACAACATGAGTTGCGGCCCGGCAGACGACCCGCTCGCGCACGCCGGACTTCGACGTGCACGGATGCCGCGACGTGATGAATCGTTGCGTCGCGCCGCATTCGGGAAAGGTGTAATTCTGCGTGTTCGAGTGCCGCGCGAGCGGGGTGACGATTGCCATCGGAAGGCAACTCGTGGCGCTATCCAAATCGTGCCGTTAGCGAAATGGAAATCGCATGGACGGCGTTTCGTCGATACGCATTGCTGCATGCGAACTTCGCATCTCGATGGTTTGTGAAACGTCCATTCGTCGGTCGCCGAATGGAGCGATATTGCTGTCATCCGACGGTTTCGAATCTGCGAATTAGTCGTTGCGCGAGGCTCCATCTTTCGCTTCACTTTCTTTCCGTACGCTCGACCTACCGAAAGACGCCGACACCGAATACCGATTCGAGCACTTCATTGACAGACGTCGATACGTCCACTAGATTAGCCGCATGCACGCACTTCTCGTTACGACCACCGCAACCACCACCACGACCGCCAATGGCGGGCCGAGGGGAGGTTGCACGTCGTAAGTCGTTGCGTCAAACCATCCCGAAGCCCCGCCGGAAACGGACGGGGCTTTTTTTCGCGCTCCGTTCGGCCGGCACCACGTTCGACGGAGAAACCATGAACGATTTCGATCACCGAGTGTTAGGCAACAAACTGGATCTGTTTCATCAGCAAGATGAAAGTCCAGGCGGCATCTTTTGGCATCCGCGCGGGATGGTTCTTTATCGCGTCATCGAGGAATAAATTCGGGTCCGAATGCGGCAGGCCGGTTTTTCCGAAGTGCGGACGCCGCAGATCCTGTCTCGCGATCTGTGGGAACGGAGCGGCCATTGGGAAAAGTTCGGGCCGAACATGTTTTCGCTCGAGAGCGACCGTAATCCGTACTGTCTCAAGCCGATGAGTTGCCCATGCCACGTGCAGATATTCAAGAAGGGCAGCCGTTCATACCGCGATTTACCGATCCGATATTGCGAATTCGGCGCGGTCCATCGCGCCGAACCGTCCGGTGCATTGCACGGCCTCATGCGCGCGCGTGCATTTACGCAGGACGACGCTCATGTACTTTGCCTGCCCGACCAGATCGAAGATGAAGTCGCGCGGTTCTGCAAGCTGCTGAAGGCGATCTACGCAGACTTCGGGTTCGGGGAGTGCGACGTGGCGTTGTCGACGCGGCCGCCGGCGCGTGCCGGCAACGATGCGGTCTGGGATCGCTCGGAAGCGATGCTGGCGTCGGCCGCGCGGGCGGCCGGGCTGGAATTCGCGATCCTGGCCGGAGAAGGCGCGTTCTACGGCCCGAAGCTCGAATTTCATCTGGTCGACCGTCAAGGACGGAAGTGGCAGTGCGGGACGATCCAGCTCGATTTCGTGTTGCCGGAGCGGCTCGGTGCGTCGTATGTCGGCGAGGACGGCGCGAAAGCGACGCCCGTCATGTTGCACCACGCCGTGCTGGGAAGCCTCGAACGGTTCATCGGCATTCTGCTCGAACACTACGAGGGATGGCTGCCGACATGGCTGGCACCCGACCAGATCGTCGTCGCGAACATCGGCGACGATCATCGCGCATTTGCCGATCACGCGGCATCCGCTTTCGAAGACATCGGCTGCCGCGTGCTGCGCGATTTCCGCGCCGAGCGGCTGCCCCGCAAGATCTTCGATGCAACGGAACTCGCCGCGCCGATCGTCGCGATTGCCGGCCGCAAGGAAGCGCTGGCCGGCGAAGTGTCGCTGCGAATGAGGGGCGGCGAGCAGCACGTGATGACGATCGACGCTGCGCTGGCGTTTCTCAAGCAGCATGCGCGCGTTCCATCCGCGACGCGGGCGTGCTGATACGAAAGGCAATGCAGTCGGCGGGGATTCTCCTCAGACCATTGATTCGTCTGAGGAGATGAACCTGTCGGCAGGCGGCCTTGCGTGCCGGACGACGACGGCCTCGACGACTGACGCACTGCGCTACGCTGCGGCCCGGCCACTGTCAGCCCTATAATCCCGCACGGCAAAATCGCCGCCCCGTACCGATTCGCAAGCCTTCCATGGAGCTTCCCGCAATGTCGCCGAACATCGACGTTCCCTTCTTCCGCATCCTGTCGGACAGCTACGGCCGGCTGCTCGGCAAGCCGCTGGTGCCGGCGGGGATGAGCTCCGCCGAAGGCGCGCGATGGCTGTACGAAGCCGCGCCGTTCGGGATTCTCGCGCACGGTGTCGCGGCAGATCCGGTGTTCGTCTACGGCAACGCGCGCGCGCAGGCGATCTTCGGATACGACTGGGACGAACTGACGGCGTTGCCGTCGCGGTTCTCGGCGGAGCCGATGGAGCGCAGCGAGCGCCAGCGCTTCCTCGAGCAGGTGGCGCGGGACGGCTTCGTGTCGGGATACCGCGGCATCCGCATCACGAAGTCCGGCACACGCTTCTGGATCGAGCATGCGACCGTGTGGCAACTCACGGCCCCGGACGGCAATCATTGCGGTCAGGCGGCGATGATCCCGGAGATCCATCCCATCGGCTGATGCCGTTGCGTGCGTCGCGCGTGCGCGGCGCGGGTCGGGCCGGATGCCGAAACCTGCGCCGGCCGGCGAGATAACGAATTCGTAATCGACGGCTCACCTTGCCGAAAGTGCCCGTTACCGAGAATGGAGTCTCACTCTTCATCGCACTGGGTGGAGAGCGAAGAACCGAAACCGCTCCCGGATACGGTCATACCACTCCAATAGGTGAACCTCATGAAGAATCTGATCCGCGCCGTCCTGATCTCATGCGCATTGAGCGCGCCCGTCGTCGCCTTTGCGCAAAACACGAACGGTCCCGTCACGCGTGCCGAAGTGCGCGCCGACCTCGCACGCGTCGAACGGGCAGGGTACCGTCCGATCGGCAACGACCCGTTCTACCCCAGCGACATCCAGGCGGCCGAAGCGAAGGTCGCCGCCCAACGACCGGACGCATCGCCTGCGCAGTCGCACGCCGTTGCGTCGCAATCCGACGCGCAACGCGCGGCGGTGTCGTACGCGTCGAACGATACGTCGGGGCTGTACGAACATCACTGAGCGCTTCGCGCGACTTGGCCGGCATGCGCTGCACGGCGAGGGAACGCACGATTCGACGCCGCGCGGCCGGCCGCATGCCGATGGGCCGTGGGCCGCGATGCGCGCCGTAGCGGCGCGCGCTCAACGATGGAGCAGCGGGTAAGCGACGAGCCCGATCAACGCGGCCGCCGCGACCACTACCGGCTCCTGCAGCTTCTTGAAGCGCCATAGCAGCAGGACGGTCGCAACGGCCAGCGCGGCCGTCGGCACGTCGACGATCGAACGCTTCGCGATCACCAGCACCGAGCCGGTGATTGCGCCGACGGCCGCGGCCGTGATGCCGTCCACGAACGCCTTGACGCCCGGCAGGTGGCCGTACTTCTTCACGTACGGCGCGGGCACGACCGTGAACAGATAGCACGGCAGGAACGTGCCGAGCGCCGCGACGATCGCACCGGGCAGGCCGGCGACCAGATAGCCGATGAAGCCGACCGTGATGACGACCGGCCCCGGCGTGATCATCGCGACCGCGACGGCATCGACGAACTGCTTGTCGTTGAGCCAGTGATGTTCGGTGACGACGCCGCCATACAGGAACGGCACGATCGCCAGCCCTGACCCGAACACGAACGCGCCGGCCTTCATGAAGAACGCGCCGAGCTGCACCAGCTGCGGCAGATCGATGCCGCTCAGCGCGCCGCTCGCCGCCGGCAGGTTGGCGGCGGCCGCCGCGCCGAGCCCGCCGCCGCGCAACCAGCGGGGCGGCGCGCGCCACAGCCAGCCGATCACGCCCGCGACGACGAACAGCCACGCGATCTCCGACTCGGTGACGAAGGTCACGACGGCAAGCGTCGCGAAGATCGCCCACAGCAGCTTGTCGCGGCCGACGGTTTTGGTCGTGAGCTTGTACGCGCTCATCGCGATGATGCCGACCACCACCGCGCCGACGCCGTAGAACACGGCGTGCATCCACGGCAGCCCGCCGAAATGTGCATACGCGAAGCCGAGCGCGACCACCATCAGGAACGACGGCAAGACGAACGCGCAGCCGACCAGCGTCGCACCGGCCACGCGGTAGTGCACGAAGCCGAGATAGATCGCGAGCTGGGCCGCCATCGGCCCCGGCGCGAGCTGCGCCAGCGTGAGTCCTTCCTTGTAGTCGGCTTCGGTGATCCAGCCGCGCCGCTCGACCAGGTCGCGCCGCATGTAGCCCGCGAGCGCGACCGGGCCGCCGAAACCGAACGTGCCGAGTCGAAGCATGTAGGCGACCAGCTCGCCGAGCGAGTAGGCCGGTTCGGTTGCGGCGCTGGCGGTGGTCATGATGCGGCTCCGGTCCCGGTCGTCCCGGTCGACGTGAAATGCGCATAAAAGGCGTCGAGCACGACGACCATTTGCTCGAGCAACTGCTCGTCGTTCTGCGCGCGCTCGCGGGCGCCGGCCATCACGGCTTCGAGGCCGGCGGCTTCGGGCGCCGCGGGGCCGCCCACGTCGAGCGCATGCACGATCGCGCCGAGCCGCGCGAGCGCGCGGTCGCCGTCGAGGCCGAAGCTGGCCAGCAGCACCTCGAACGTCACGCGCTCGCCGACGTGCGTGAACGCCGCGCCGTCGAAGTCGAAGCCCAGTGCGTCGGCCGGACAATCCGTCGGCGAGGCGAGCCACACGAAGCGCGGGCGGGCGTCGATGAAGCGGCGGATCAGCCACGCGCTCGCGACGCGATCGACCCACATGCGCCGCCGGGTGGCCCACGTGCGCCCTTGATATTCGCCGAGCGCAAGCACGCGGATCGGGCGCTCGGCCGCGTGCGGCTCGCCGGGCGACAGCACGGTGTCGACCAGCGCGACGAAGTCCTGCAGCGCGGCTTCGGCGCGCGTCGACGCGTCGCCCGGGAAGTAGTCGCTCGCCCGCAGCGCGTCGAAATCCTTGCGCACGCGCCGCAGCAGACGCGCGAGTTCCGAAGCCGGCTGGCCGGCGAGCGTCTTGCGGGCGTCCGCGAGCGTCCGCATGAACGCCGTGTAGTCGTCGCTGCGGTCGAACAGCGCGCGAAATGCCTGCTCCTGCGCCGCATCGGCGCTCGGCGCGCGCAGCAGATGCGCGCTGCCGCCGCTGTCGGCGATCGCGTCCGCCAGTTCGTCCAGCGTTCGGTGCTGCTCGTCCGAGTGCGGCAGCAGGTAGACGCCGTCGCGCAGCACCGCGCAGCCCTTCGCCTTCAGGGCGCGCCAGAACCGCATGCGGGCCGTCGCGTTCTGGGTCGGGAGCGTCAGCACGAGCAGCGACCAAGTGGTGAATGAGTTCATGTAGGGGATGCTACTTCTGTGTCGCAAGTTCTACAAGTTTCTCGCTGCGATGTCGTCCTGACGCTCCGGGGCGCGCGCATCGTTTGGTCGGACCAATGGCCGAGATACCCCTCCCCACTATCCGAACCCGCGATTTGATATATAGTCCCCCCCGGTATATGAAGGGACCACCATGAGCCACACCATCCAGGAAAAACAGAAGCTGCTGAACCGCGTCCGCAGGATCAAGGGGCAGGTCGAGGCGATCGAACGCGCGCTGGAAGACGAGCGCGGCTGCAACGAGATCCTGCGTCTCATCACGAGCGGACGCGGCGCGATGAACGGCCTGCTCGCCGTCGTGCTGGAAGATCACATCCGCAGCCATCTGGTCGACGCGGAAGGTCACGACGACGAAGGCAGCGCGAGCGAGCAGCTGATCGAAGTCGTTCACAGCTACTTCAAATGACCGGAGGCGCAATGAGCCGTTTCAGCGATGAGGCCTTCGGCGCAGGGCACGATCACATTTTTCTCGGCGCCGCGCACGAGCAGAACGAGCGCAGGACCTGGACCGTCATCGTGCTGTGCGCGGCGATGATGGTGGCCGAGATCGTCGGCGGGTCGATCTTCGGCTCGCTGGCGCTGGTCGCGGACGGGCTGCACATGTCGACGCACGCCGGCGCGATGCTGATCGCCGCCTTTGCGTATACCTATGCGCGCAAGCATGCGAGCGACCCGCGATTCGTGTTCGGCACCGGCAAGCTCGGCGATCTCGCCGGCTTCACGAGCGCGATCGTGCTCGCGATGATCGCGCTGCTGATCGCGTACGAGGCGGTCAGCCGGATGCTGGCGCCCGTGCCGATTCACTTCGGCGAAGCGATTCCGATCGCCGTGCTCGGGCTGGTGGTGAACATCGCGAGCGCGTGGCTGCTGAGCGGCGATCATCACGGTCATGGCCATCATCACGGGCATGCCCACGGACATCATCACGACCACGACCACGAACATGAGCACGACCACGACGCGGAAGCGCACCGGATCGTCGACGGGCAGCACGCATTCGCCGTGTCGGTGTTCGAGGACGGCGTGCCGCCCGTGTTCCGGATCGCGCCGGCGACGCACGACGCGGCGCTCGTCGACGCGGCCGCCGTATCGATCACGACGCTGCGTCCGGACGGCAGCCGCCATACGTTCGCGATGCAAAGCCGCGACGGCTATCTGGAGTCCATCGAGACGATCCCCGAGCCGCATGCGTTCACGGCGATCGTCCGGCTGAACGGCCGCGAGCACGCGCTGACGTTCGCCGAGAGCGAGCACGAGCACGGCGCCTCGGCGGCGGCCCGCGATCACAACATCCGCTCGGCCTACATCCACGTGCTCGCCGACGCGGCGGTGTCCGTGCTGACGATCGCCGGCTTGCTGCTCGCGCGTGCGTTCGGCTGGCTGTGGATGGATCCGCTCGCTGGCATCGTCGGCGCGCTGGTGATCGCGAACTGGTCGTACGGGCTGATGCGCGACACGGGCAGCATCCTGCTCGACATGAATCCGGATCGCCGCCTGGCGGACAGCGTGCGCGCCGCGCTCGAAAGCACCGGCGACCGGATCCGCGATCTGCACGTGTGGCGGCTCGGGCCGGGGCACATGAGCGCGGTCGTCTCGGTGCTGACCGACGACCCGCAGCGCGATGCGCGCTACTACCACCGCGTGCTGCAACGCTTCGGCAGCCTGTCGCACGTGACGGTCGAAGTCGTGCCCGTGACGCGAGGGCAATGACGATGGCAGTCAAGTCGCCGTGCGTCGAGGTATGCTCGTTCGACGGCCGCACCGGCTACTGCGTCGCGTGCCTGCGCACCCGCGACGAAGCGCGCGGCTGGAAGAAGATGACGGATCACCGGCGTCATCAGATCGTCAACGACCGCGCGCGGCGGCATGCCAGGCTCGCGCGCGACACACCCGATTGATCGCACGATGAACACGCCCGCACCGATTCGACGCAAGCAGCCGATCCCGCGTACCGTCTGGGCGCTGGGCCTCGTGAGCCTGTTCATGGATCTGTCGTCCGAACTGATCCATGCGCTGTTGCCGATCTATCTGGTGACGACGATGGGCATGAGCGTCGTCGCGCTCGGCGTGCTCGAAGGCGCCGCCGAAGCGACCGCGATGATCGTCAAGGTGTTCTCCGGCGCGATCAGCGATTGGCTCGGGCGCCGCAAGGGGCTGCTGCTCGTCGGCTACGGCCTCGCGGCGCTGACCAAGCCGCTGTTTCCGCTGGCGTCCACGCCGGCCGTGGTCGTCGTCGCGCGCCTGCTCGATCGCGTCGGCAAGGGGATTCGCGGCGCGCCGCGCGATGCGCTGGTGGCCGACGTCGCGCCGCCCGAGATCCGCGGTGCATGTTTCGGCCTGCGTCAGTCGATGGACACCGTCGGCGCGTTTCTCGGCCCGATGTGCGCGATCGTGCTGATGCTGGGGTTCGCCGACCACATCCGGATCGTGATGTGGTTCGCCGTCGTGCCCGCGTTCCTCGCGATCGCCCTGATCGTGTTCGGCGTGCGCGAGCCCGAGCATGCGGCGCCGCAGCGCGGCTTTCGTTCGCCGCTGCACTGGCGCGCGTTGCGCGAGTTTCCGCGCGCGTACTGGTTCGTCGTCGCGGGCGGCGCGGCGTTCACGCTCGCGCGCTTCAGCGAGGCGTTCCTCGTGCTGCGCGCGCAGCAGACGGGCCTCGACGCCGCGTGGATTCCGGGCGTGATGGTCGTGATGAGCATCGCGTATGCGCTGTCCGCGTGGCCGGTCGGCGTGCTGTCGGACCGGATGGACCGACGCATGCTGCTGGCGGCGGGCATGGTGCTGCTGATCGCGGCCGACCTGCTGCTCGGTCTCGGCGGGTCGATGCCGACGATGTTCGCCGGCGTGGCCGTATGGGGCCTGCACATGGGCTTCACGCAGGGCATCCTCGCCGCGATGGTGTCGGAAACATCGCCGGCCGCGCTGCGCGGCACCGCGTTCGGCGTATTCAATCTGGTCAGCGGGATCTGCATGCTGCTCGCCAGCAGCATCGCCGGCGCGCTGTGGACGCACTTCGGCGCATCGACCACGTTCGTCGCCGGCGCGGCGCTGGTCGTGGTGCCGCTCGCGCTGTGCCGCCTCATGCCGCGCGTCGCGCCGCCGGCGGCGTGAGGTGGCGTGAGGCGATGCACTGCGCGTGCGTCGGGCGGCGCTCGCGCTGACACAGCCGCGACTGCATCCGCGACCGGCGACTTTCCCCCAGTTGCCGAATCGATCCCCAGCCATTGAGCCGCGCTCTCCCCGTTGAGCCACGCTCCACCCGCAACTCCCCCTCCGCAATTTTTTTCGATTTATCTGCCGCTATTCTCGGCGTTGTCGAAGATCGGATGTACGCGCGATGTAATACCGACCGCGCCGGACGATTCCGCGGAAGTATTTACGCAACGCCGAGGTACGCACCGTCCGGCGCGCCCTTCACATGAGTGATTCCATCGTTCAGGAGAGCGTCTGCCATGGTTGCCGGAAAATCGCTTCGCGCCGTGCTGCTTGCCGTGTCGATCGCCGCGGTCGCGCCGCCCGGCCACGCGGGCAATACCACCGACTGGCTCGCGAACACCTACGGCACGCTCGCCGCGCACGTCGGCAACGTCGCACGGGCGATGTGGGTCGCGCCCGAAGGCGTGATCTACACCGCATCGATGTGGGACGAGTATGAGGGCGGCGTCGCGATCTACCAGAACGGCAAAAGCATCGGCTCGATCGGCACGCATGCCGAATTCCAGGGCAGCGCGATCACCGGCAACGCGACGTCGTTGTTCGTCGCGCTGCAGCCGGGCAGCGGATACGGCAGCGGCGCGGTCGGGCGCTACAACCGCGCGACGCATTACCGCGACCGGCTGATCCTGGTCACCGCCGCGACGAACCAGCCGCGCATCGACGTCGTCACCGGGCTTGCGACGGCCGGCACGCTGCTCTACGCGAGCGATTTCTACGGCAACCGCGTGCGCGTGTTCACGACCGACGGCGTATGGCAGCGCGACATCGGCGTAGCGGCGCCGGGCGCGCTCGCGCTCGACGGCGCGGGCAACGTATGGGTCGCGCAGAAGCGCGCGGGAACGATCGTCGAATACAGTCCGGCCGGCGCGCTGCTGAACACGATCCGGCTGCCGGCCGGGTCGCAGCCGTCGGCGCTCTATTTCGATGCGGCGGCCGGGCAATTGATGGTCGGCGACGAAGGCCCCGACATGAACATCAAGCGCTATGCGGTGACGGGCCGGCCGGCGCTGGTCGGCACGTTCGGCGTGCGCGGCGGCTATCTCGACACGACCACCGGCATCAAGGGGCAGGTCGGCGCGCAGCGCTTCACGCGCATCGCGGGCATCGGCAAGGATACGGGCGGCAACCTGTACGTGTTGAACAACCCGTGGGGCGGCAGCTGGGATCTCGGCCGCAACGGCGCGACCGACCTTCACGCATACGGCAGCACCGGCGGCCTGCGCTGGACGCTGCAGTCGCTGAACTTCGAGGGCATCTCCGCGCCCGACCCGGTCACCGACGGCGCGCTGTTCTACAGCGGCACGCACGTGTACCGCGGCACCGCGGGCGGCACGTTCGTCGCGAACACCGTCGATCCGTTCGCGTATCCGGCCGACCCGCGCATCAACATGAACGACCCGCAGCGCGACGAGCACTTCGGGCTGCTCACGGCGGTCGGCGCGAACCGGATTCTCGTCGTGGCCGGGCAGAATCCGCCGGTCTATTACTTCTTCCATTTCGATGCGGCCAACGGCTACATCGCGATTCCCGACGGATCGATTCCGGGCCCGGCATTCGACACGACACGGCGCGTGTCGGCCGGCTTCAGCATCGACAGCAAGGGCGGCGTATGGGCCGGCCTCGACCACACCGGCGCGATCTATCACTATCCGCTCGCGAGCTTCGACGCGAGCGGCAAGCCTTCATGGGGCGCGGGCGTGCCGACGCCGATTCCCGCCAGCATCCAGCCGCTCACGCGCATCGTCTATCTCGCCGACAGCGACACGATGGTGCTCGCCCAGGGTGTGGCGGGCAGCACCGACTGGACCTCGATCGGCACGCGCATCGAGGTCTATCACGGCTGGCTCGCGGGCAACACGACGAGGCCGAACCCGGTGATCACGCTGCCGCACAGCGGCGCGAAGTCGATCGACGCTGCCGGCAATCATCTGTTCGTGGGTTACTGGTTCAGCAGCAGCGGCCCGCTGTGGCCGAACATCGACGCGTTCAATCTCGACACTGGCCGGCTCGACACGACGCTCGTCAATGCGAGCCCGGCGACCGTCGATACGAGTAGCGCGATCGACGCGATGTACAGCGTCCGCGCGTACCGCCGCGCGAACGGCGAATACGTGGTGACGAAGAACAACGTGAAGGGCAACAGCATCACCGTCTATCGCTGGACGCCTTGAGGCGGCGCGACGGCCGCGAGCGTTCACTTCGCCGCCGCGGCGTTGCCGTCGATGGCTTGCGTTTGTAAAGAAGCGATGACGAGGAAACGGGAAAGCGCGCGCCGGTCGGCCGGCACGCGCTTTCCCATTCAGATGCGACCGAGCAGCACCAGTATCACGACGATGACCACGATCAGGCCAACCGAACCGGACGGCCAGTAACCCCAGCTCCGACTGTGCGGCCACGCCGGAAACGCGCCGATGAGCAACAGAATCAGAACGATGATAAGGATCGTACCGAGCATCGCATCCCTCCTGAGATTGTTGGAAAAGACGATGTCTGGCGTCGCAATTCCTGTGCCGCGGCGAGCGGCGTGACGGTTGACGGGCGTGTTCACGCACCGGGGATTCACGCAATGAATGCCGATAGATTCAGAAAATAAATTTCAAAAATGCATACGCGATCGCTATGCTGGTCTTTCGGCACCGCTTCGATGGATACGCAATGGCTGAACTCTTTCTGGTACGGCACGGGCAGGCGTCGTTCGGGACGGACGACTACGACCGGCTGTCCGCGCGCGGCGAGCAGCAGGGCGTCTGGCTCGGCGAGTATTTCGCGCGCCAGGGCCTGACCTTCGACCGGGTGATCTGCGGGACGATGAACCGGCATGCGCAGACGGTCGACGCGATCCTGCGCGGGATCGGCGGCGAACGCGTGACGGTCGACCGCCATCCGGGCCTGAACGAATATGACTTCCACGGGCTGTTCGCGGCCGCCGCGCACGACTATCCGGAGATCGCGCGGCTCGCGGCCGGCTCGATGAAGGAGCACTTCCGCGCGCTGCGGCAGGTGCTGCATCTGTGGGCCGACGACCGGCTCGGCGACACGGCGCCCGAAACCTGGGCGCATTTCCAGCAGCGCGTCGCCGCCGCGCGCGCGGCGATTCGCGACGGCGGCAGCCAGCGCGTGCTCGCGGTGAGTTCGGGCGGCCCGATCGCGGTGACCGTCCAGCAGGTGCTCGCCGCGCCGCCCGCGAGCGCGATCGCGCTGAACCTGCAGATCCGCAACAGCAGTCTTTCGCAGTTTTTCTTCAACGCCGACGCGTTCCATCTGGCGTCGTTCAACGGCATCCCGCATCTCGACGATCCCGAACGACACGCATGGCGCACCTACGGCTGACCCAACGAACGATCGCGACGATGACCCATCCTGCCCCGCCCCTCGACGCAGCCCGCCTGACGCGCTATCTGGAAGCGCACGTGCCGGGCTTCGAAGGCCCGCTCGACCTGGAGAAGTTTGCCGGCGGCCAGTCGAACCCGACGTACCTGCTGCACGCGAAAAGCGGCCGCTACGTGCTGCGCCGCCAGCCGCCCGGCGAACTGCTGAAGTCCGCGCATGCGGTCGACCGCGAATTCCGCGTGCTGAGCGCGCTGTCGGGCACTGCGGTGCCGGTCGCGCGTCCGTATCACCTGTGCGAAGACCGCGACGTGATCGGCAGCATGTTCTACGTGATGAGCTTCGAGGACGGCCGCATCTTCTGGGATCCGGCGCTGCCGGAGCTGCCGAAGGCCGACCGCGCGACCTGCTACGACGCGCTGATTCGCACGATGGCCGCGCTGCACGACGTCGACGTCGATGCGGTGGGCCTCGCCGACTACGGTCGCCCCGGCAACTACTTCGAGCGCCAGATCGGCGTGTGGACGAAGCAGTATCGTGCGGCGCAGACGGAGCGCCTCGACGCGATGGAGACGCTGATCGACTGGCTGCCGCAAGCGTGCCCCGACGACGCGGGGCGCCCGGCGCTCGTGCACGGCGACTTCCGGATCGACAACGTGATGTTCGCGCGCGACGACTACCGCGTGCAGGCCGTGCTCGACTGGGAGCTGTCGACGCTCGGCAATCCGCTCGCCGACCTCGCGTACTTCTGCATGTGTCTGCGGCTGCCGGCCGGCACTCAGGTGCGCGGGCTCGCGGGCCAGGATCGCGCCGAACTCGGCATCCCGGACGAAGCGGCGATCGTCGCGCGCTACTGCGAGCTGCGCGGGATCGAGCCGATCCGCGACTGGCATTTCTATCTCGCGTTCAGCTTCTTCCGGCTCGCCGCGATCGCGCAGGGCGTGAAGGCGCGCGCGCTGCAAGGCAACGCGTCGAGCGAACAGGCGCTGCGCGTCGGCGCGATGGCCGGCCGGCTGGCCGAGCTGGCCGTCGACGTGATCGGCGCGCGGCGCTG
This sequence comes from Burkholderia sp. B10, assembly GCF_004368385.1. Classification (NCBI taxonomy): domain Bacteria; kingdom Pseudomonadati; phylum Pseudomonadota; class Betaproteobacteria; order Burkholderiales; family Burkholderiaceae; genus Burkholderia; species Burkholderia sp. B10. The sequence goes on from NZ_PQMX01000012.1 coordinate 56,553, forward strand.
ACGCCGCAAACACGGCCGCGCGGCCGCACGACAACATATCGATGGAGGAGCACAGCAACATGGCAACGAACCTGTTCGACCTGACGGGCAAGATCGCGCTGGTGACGGGCGCGAGCCGCGGCATCGGCGAGGAAATCGCGAAGCTGCTCGCGCAGCAGGGCGCGCACGTGATCGTGTCGAGCCGCAAGCTCGACGACTGCCGGGCCGTTGCGGACGCAATCGTCGCGGCGGGCGGCCGCGCGGAAGCGCTGGCCTGCCACGTCGGACGAATGGAGGACATCGCCGCGACGTTCGAGACGATCCGCGGCCGGCACGGCCGGCTCGACATCCTGGTGAACAACGCGGCGGCGAATCCGTATTTCGGGCACATCCTCGACACCGATCTGGCCGCGTACGAGAAGACCGTCGACGTGAACATCCGCGGCTACTTCTTCATGTCGGTCGAGGCCGGCAAGCTGATGAAGGCGCAAGGCGGCGGCGCGATCGTCAACACCGCGTCCGTGAACGCGCTGCAGCCGGGCGACCGGCAGGGCATCTATTCGATCACGAAGGCCGCGGTCGTGAACATGACGAAGGCGTTCGCGAAGGAATGCGGGCCGCTCGGCATCCGCGTGAACGCGCTGCTGCCGGGCCTCACGAAGACGAAGTTCGCGGGCGCGCTGTTCGCCGACCAGCAGATCTATCAGGCATGGATGGAGAAGATCCCGCTGCGCCGTCACGCGCAGCCGTCCGAGATGGCCGGCACGGTGTTGTATCTCGTGTCGGACGCGGCGAGCTATACGAATGGCGAATGCATCGTCGTCGACGGCGGCCTCACGCTCTGAGCGCGCGACGACCTACGACGGCCTGCGGGCCTTTTGAACCGAACGAACACGTGCAATTGCGAGGAATCGATCATGGATTTTGGCTATACCCCGAAGGTGGAAGAACTGCGTGAGCGCGTGCGTGCGTTCATGGATGCGCACATCGTGCCGCGCATCCGCCAGTGGAACGACGAAGTGCATGCGGGGCACTACCCGGTGTCGTTCATGGAGGAATTGAAGGCGCGCGCGAAGGCCGAAGGGCTGTGGAATCTGTTCCTGCCGCATCTGAAGGAAGACGAGCCGGGCACGGCGCTGACGAACCTCGAATACGCGCCGCTCGCGGAGATCATGGGGCGCGTCGCGTGGGCGTCGGAGGTTTTCAACTGCAATGCGCCGGACACCGGCAACATGGAGTTGCTGCACATGTTCGCGACGCCGGCGCAGCGCGACGAGTGGCTGCTGCCGCTGCTGCACGGCGAGATCCGCTCGGCGTTCGCGATGACGGAGCCCGACGTCGCGTCGTCGGATGCGACCAACATCACGACGCGCATCGAGCGCGCCGGCGACGAGTACGTGATCAACGGCCGCAAGTGGTTCATCACGAATGCCGCGCATCCGAACTGCAAGATCTTCATCGTGATGGGCAAGACCGACCCGGCGGCGGAAGCGCACCGGCAGCAGAGCATGATCCTCGTGCCGCGCGACACGCCGGGCGTGACGGTGGTGCGCAACATCACCGTGGTCAATCACTACGCGCCGGAAGGGCACTGCGAGATCACCTTCGACAACGTGCGCGTGCCGGCGCGCAACCTGCTCGGCGACGAAGGCAGCGGCTTCGCGCTCGCGCAGGCGCGGCTCGGGCCGGGGCGCATCCACCATTGCATGCGCTCGATCGGCGCGGCAGAGCTCGCGCTCGAGCTGATGATCGATCGCGCGCAGTCGCGCGAGGCGTTCGGCAAGCCGCTGAACCGGCACGGGACGGTCGGCGAATGGATCGCGCGCTCGCGCATCGAGATCGACCAGGCGCGGCTGCTCGTGCTGAAGGCCGCGTGGATGATCGACAAGGTCGGCGCGAAGGCCGCGCGCAAGGAAATCTCGATGATCAAGGCGCTCGTGCCGACCATGTACACCGACGTGTGCGACCGCGCGATGCAGGTGTTCGGCGCGATGGGCCTGAGCCCGGACACGCCGCTCGCCGATCTGTGGAGCTGGGGGCGCGCGCTGCGCTTCGCAGACGGCCCGGACGAGGTGCATCTGCAGTCGATCGCGCGGATGGAGATCAAGGGCGCCGTGCGCGGCGCGACCGAGCCGTATCTGACGCGCCCGCCGCGCGACTGAACGTGTCGCTGCGATGTCGCTGCGATGTCGCGGCGAGCGCGCGCGAGCGGACGCGAGGTGGCCGAACCCGACGCGCGCGCCGTATTAAGATGCCGGCAAGGAGATCCGGCGATGCGCCTTTCGAAGATTGACCTGAACCTGTTCGTCGTATTCGATGCGATCTACAACAAGCGCAACCTGACGCGCGCGGCCGAAGTGCTGAACCTCACGCAGCCGGCCGTCAGCAATGCGCTCGCGCGGCTGCGCAAGACGCTGAACGATCCGCTGTTCGTCAGCACGCCGGCCGGGATGATGCCGACGCCGATGGCCGAGAACATCGTCGGCCGCGTGCGCGAGGCGTTGCAGCTGCTCGACTCGAGCGCGCACGAGGGCGACGTGTTCGATCCCGCGTCGTCGGAGCGGGTGTTCCGGTTGAGCATGAGCGACCTGACCGAGGCGTTGCTGCTGCCGGCGCTCGGCGAGCTGCTGCAGACGCATGCGCCGGGCATGCACGTGCGCAGCTATACGCTGGACCGCCGCGAAGTGGCGACCGCGCTCGCGAACGGCTCCGTGGACATCGCGATCGACGCGCCGCTGATCGGCGATCCGCACCTGTGCCAGGCGCTGCTCGTGCGCGACCGCTACGCGTGCATGATCCGCGAAGATCATCCGTTCCGGCGCGATGCGCTGACCATGGACGACTACCTGTCGATGGGGCACATCCACGTGTCGAGCCGCCGCAAGGGCAGCGGGCACGTCGACGCGGAGCTGACGCGCCTCGGGCTGCGCCGCACCATCCAGATGCGCGTGCAGCACTACATGGTCGCGCCGTTGATCGCGATGCGCGGCGATCTCGCGCTGACCGCGCCGCTCCGGCTGCTGCAGCGCTATCCGGCCCGCATCCTCGAACTGCCGTTCGAGATGCCGGCGCTCGAATACTTCTGCTACTGGCACCGCAGCGCCGACCAGGATCAGGGCAGCCGATGGTTGCGCGAGCAGCTGATGACGCTGATGGGCGGGATCGGCGAGCCGCAGTGATGCATCGCAGTGACGTGCCGCAGTGATGTGCGCGCCGCTTGCTAACGGTCTTCGTCGAAGCGCGCCGATGCGGGGCGGCGCTTCATCTCCTTCAGCCAGCGCCGGACGTTGTCCGGATCCTCGAACTCGCGCAGCGTGACGGTCAGGTCCTGAATGCTGCGCTGCATGCCGGCGATGTCACGCGCGAGCAGGCGCACCACGGTGTCGGGCGCGATCTTCACGGACGGCGCGATGCCGTAGGTTCGGCGGAAATCGTTCTCCACGTGTTCGATCTCGCGGTCGAGCTCGCGCAGCTGCTCGTCGAGGATGCCGTTGTAGCGCGTCAGCCGCGCTTCGCCGAGGCCGGCGATCGCATGCCGGTCGATCTGTTCGATCTCAAGCTGAAGCTCCAGCAGCTGCAGCAGGTTGCGCTTCGCATAGGCGTGGTTGACCCGCTGCATCAGCGCGGTCTTGCGTTCCTGGTCGTGCGGATCGGTGGCGCGATCGGGATGCAGCGCGCTGGCCAGCTTGCGGTAGATCTCGCGGATCGACTTGCTCGATTCGGCCTGCTCCGCTTCGGCGCGCGCCTGCGCGGCTGTCTGCTTCGGCGTCTTCCTGCGCTTCGCGCGCTGCGCCTCGCGTGCCGCGTGCGCGGCCATGTCGCGCTCGAACTGCGCGTCGAGCTCGGCTTGGAGCCGTTGCGCCAGTTCGTCGGGTGACAGGGCATCGAGATCGTCTGCCGCGTCGGCGCCGGGCGCGGGCTGCGGATCGGCCGCTGCGCTGCCGGCCGGCCCGCTTGCATGATGGCGATCGTAGACGCGCTGCAGCGCCGCGTCGTCGGCGGCGTCGAGCACGTCGCGGGCCATGTCCGCGATCAGGTCGGACAGCGTGCGCTGCTCGGCCTTGCTGAGTCCGCTACGCAGGAACGCGTCGTCGAGCAGATGAATCAGCCGCGTGCGCAGCGCCGCCGATTCGCGTTCGAGCGGCAGCAGCGCGTCCACGAACTTCTTCTGGAACGCCGGCGTGACGGCGTCCCACGCCGCGAGGCGCTCGCGCCGCTTGTCGATGCGCTCGACGAGCGTGTTGAAGGTCTTCTGGGCGTCGGACAGGCGGGCTGTCTCGTGACCGGGCGCGATCGCAATCGCGGCACCGCGGCGTGCGGTCATGATGTGGGGTCCTCCGGCCGCGGCGGGACGCGCGGCAGGCCGGTATTTTAGCTGGACGCGAGAGGCCGCTGTGCGGCGGTGTGCCCGCGCATGCGTCGATCTTCACGCGCGCACTGCGCATCGGCACCCCACACCTCATCGGTTCGCTGCCGCGACGGCCGCTGCGCCCGACGACGTGCGCGGTGCGCCGCCCGAGCCGTAGGCCGCTTCGCCGCTGCGGTGTTCGGCGGCGCGCTTCTCCTCGAGGCGCGCCTGCGCGGCGACGATGCCTTCCGGGTAGTTGTCGGCGTCGCCGGCGGATGGATCGTAGCCGACCGATTCGAGGTCGAGCAATTCCTGGCGAACCTGTGCACGGGTGAGCGGCGACTGCGCATACGATGCGCGCGGTGCGGCGAGCAGGACGGTCGCGGCCGCGCAGAGCGTCGCGAAGGTGACGATGATGGATTTCATGATTTCCTCGGAGGGTTTCGCTGCGGTTCGTCGCGCACGCGGCGGGCCGCAGCGACGAAACGAATCGATACGCGTGGAACGCAACGCACGTCACGCGGCGGCGGCCGTCGCCACGGTCATGTCCGGTCGCGCCGCCACCGCGCGCAGCATGCTGACCGACGGCAGCCTGAAGCGCTCGGCGGCGAGATCGACGAACGCGCGCACCTTGCCCGGCAGGAACTCGCGGCCGGGATACACGAGCGACACGGCGACGCCGTCGCTGACGAGTCGGTAATCGGCGAGCACGCGTTTCAGCGCGCCGCTGCGCAGATCGCTCGCCACCGCGAATTCGGGCAGCAGCGCGATACCGCCGCCCGCAAGCGCGAGCTGACGCTGCATCAGCGCGCTGTTCACTGTGACGCGCGGCTCGACGTGGAGCGCGTCCACGGTGCCGTCCGGGGCAACCCACCGGCACGTCTTCGCGCCTGTCGCGACGCCGACGATCCGGTGCGCGGCGAGGTCGGCGGGCTGCTGCGGCGCGGTCATGGCGAGCAGGTAGCCGGGCGATGCGACCGCGACGAGCGGCGCATGGGCCAGCGCGCGCGACACGACCGAGAGCGACGAGATCATCGTATCGGCGACGATCCCGCAGTCGAAGCCACCGCCGAGCAGATCGACTTCCGACTCGGTCAGCGTGATGTGCAGCGACACCTCGGGATGGCGCGACTGGTACTCGGCAAACAGCGCGGCCAGCTCCGGCGACATCAAGCTGTGCAGCACGACGACGTTCAGATCGCCGCCGATCCGGCTCGATTCCTGCGTCGCGCGCGACTCGATCTCGGACAGGTCGGCGAGCAGCGAGCGGCAGCCTTGCGCATAGCGGACGCCGACTTCGGTGAGCACCGTCTTGCGCGTCGAGCGTTGCAACAGCTTCACGCCGAGGTGCGATTCGAGATCGCCGACATAGCGCGTCACGAGCGACGGCGACAGGTTCAGCTGGTGAGCGGCATGGGAGAAGTGATGCGTGTCGGCAACCTTGAGAAAGACCCGCATCGCACTGAACAGATGATTCACGACGATTCCTGTTGGAAGGGGCGGTGGCGGCGGCGGATCAGCTGCCGAAGTAGACGTTGCAGAAGCTCGCCGGGCCGATGCAGCCGGCCTCAGGTGCATTCGGTGCATCGGGCGTGCGGGTCGGGGCGACGCGCACCGGTGCGGCGACGGCCTTCGTTGCGGTGGCGCCGTGTGCGCATGCGTCATCGCCTGCATGCGCGGCGGCGACCGCTACGACAGAGGCGATGCTGCTCGATTGCTGCTGCGAGGCGGGCGCCGCCGGTTGCTGTTGCGCGGACGCGGGTGCGGTGACCGTGATGCCGCAAAGCGCGATGAAGGTGGCGAGAACGGAAAGGGAAGCGGACCGGGACATTCAGGATTCCAATTAGACCAAATGGGTTTTACACGCGTTCGATTCGGGACGTGGGCATCGCCGACGCAGGCCGTCGATGGCCGGGAGCGTGTCAGATTCTTCTTGTCGAGTGTGTCGGCGTGCTACGGAAGGATCGTGCGACATGGGCGCCGGGCCCGTCGACGCCGCTATTCGGCGCGACCGATTCACATCGAATCGATGAGGGGAGAATGATGGAAAACCCTGAGCGTGTCCAAGGCGTATTTCCGATGCGGTCGATAAGGCGGATCGATCGTTGATCGATGCATGCGCAACGAAACGACGACGCAAGAAACGACCGCCGCATCCGCGATGCGGCGGTCGATCGATCTGGCGATTGCGGTGGAGATTGCGGCGGCGCCGCCGCCGTCAGCCCTGCTCGCGCGCCGTCAGCGTACGCAGCGACGACAGGCTGCCATGGTCGAGCATCTCGCGCACCAGCTCCGCGAATGCCGTCGACGCGACCGTGCGATACGCGCCCTTGCGGCGCAGCAGTGCGACGGTGCGCACCGGGAACGGCGGGTCGAGCGGCACGTATTGCAGATCGCGATGCTCGAACTCGATCGTGCCGGGCAGGATCGTCGCGATCTTGCCGCGGCTCACGATCTTCAGCACGGCGCTGATCGAATTGGCCTGCAATGCGACGTCGGGCTGCATGTCGTACGACTGGAAATAGCTGTCGACGTAGAAGCGCGACACGAAGCTCGTCGTCAGCAGTGCGAGCGGCGTATCGGCGAGCTGCGTCGGCGTGACGGGCTCGCGTTGCGCGGTCAGCGCATGCGTGCGGCCGACCACCAGCATCAGCTGTTCGGGAAACAGCGCTTCGGCCTCGATTTCGTCGGAGCGCACATCGACGAAGCCGAACGCGAGGTCGACCTGGTCGTCGCCGAGTGCGGTCTCGACCGCATCGAGCGACATCTCGGTGATCTCGATCACGATGCCCGGATAGCGTTCGTGGAACTGCTCGATCACCGGCGCGACGAGGTATTCGGTGAAGGTCGGCGTGAAGCCGATCCGTAGTTGCCCGCGCGACAGGTCGTGCACGTCGTGCAGCGCGCGTTGCGCGGTGACCAGATCGTTGTGCGCGCGGCGCACGTATTCGAGGTACACGCTGCCGAAGTCGGTGAGCTGTACCACGCGGCCGCTGCGATCGAACAGTTGCGCGCCGAGCTCGTCCTCGAGCTGGCGCACCTTCTGCGACAGCGCCGACTGCGACACGCTCAGCGCTTCGGCGGCGCGCGTGAAATTGCGATGCTCGTCGATCGCCAGCAAATAACTGATGTTGCGAAGCAGCGGGCTGCGTTGTGTGAACTTCATCTTGCGCGGATTGATTCGCGAGTCGCGTGGGGCGGGCATCCCGCCATTATGCGCCGGCCGCGCGAGCATCGGATCGTCGACGGTGCTCATTGCCAGCCGCCTCCGAGCGCGAGGAAGGTCGCGATCTGGTCGTCGTTCACCTGCTGCCGTGCCGCGGCGACGGCCGTTTCGGCCGCGAGCCACGTGCGCCGCGCATCGAGCGCGACGAGGCCGCCGACCCGGCCGCCATGGCGCAGTTCGTCGGTACGCTCCATCACGTCGCGCGCGGCGTCGCGCGCTGCCTGCAGACGTTGCAGGCGTTCGAGCGCGGCGGCGTACGTGTTCAGCGACGTCTCCGTTTCGCGCAACGCCGTGAGCACCGTCGCATCGAAATGCGCGAGGCTCGCGCGGCTGTCGGCGCGGGCCGCGTCGATGCGGTCGCGGATCGCGCTGCGATGCAGATCCCAGGTCACCATCGGCCCGACCGCGAAGCGGTTCGTCAACGGCGTGAGGAACGCGGCCGCGCCGCCGGTCGAGCCGATGCTCGCGCCGAGCTTGATGTCCGGATACAGCGCCGCGGTTTCGACGCCGATGCGCGCGGTCGACGCGGCAAGCCGGCGCTCGGCCGCGCGCACGTCCGGACGGCGCGCGAGCAGCGCGCGGCCGTCGCCGGACGGAATCGGCGCGGCCAGTTCGAGCGGCTTGCGGCACGACAGCAGCGCGCGATCGTAGTTCTCCGGCGGCTCGCCCATCAGCGTCGCGAGCCGGAACGCCGCATTCAGCCGGCGCGCCTGCAGCGGCGCGAGCGCCGCGCGGCTGTCGTCGATCGCACCGCTGTCGCGCTGCGCTTCGAAGCTCGGCGCGCGGCCGTTAGCGATCAACTGGCGCGTCAACGCGAGGCGCTGCTGCTGCAGCGCGATCGCCCGCTGCAGCACGTCGATCCGGTTTCCGGCATTGCACAGGTCCGAATACGCGCGCGCGACTTCGGCGGCGACGTTCACGCGCACCAGATCGCGCGCGGCGGCGACGGCCTCGTGGTCGGCGGACGCCGCCTCGATCCCGCGCCGGATGCCGCCGAACAGATCGAGGTCGTAGCTCATCGTGAAGCCGATGTTGTAGATCTCGTGCCGCGGCGGCTCGACGTGCGACAGCACCGCTGCGGCGGATTGCTGCGTGTAGTTCGTCGACGCGTCGAAGCCCGCGCTCGGCTCGCGCGCCGTGCGCGCCGCCGCGAGCAGCGCGCTGCTGCGCTCGAGGTTCGCCTGCGCGGCGCGCAGATCGACGTTGCTCGCGAGCGCCCGCTCGATCAGCGCGTCGAGCGCCGGATCGTCGTACAGCCGCCACCAGCGAGCGGGCAACGGCGCATTCGACGCGGCCGTTGCACCCGCAACGAACGCGCCGCTGGCGGCCGGCGCGTTCGCGAGCGCGGCAGGCGGCACGCGATAGTCCGGGCCGACCTCCGCGCAGGCGGCGAGCGCGAGGCCGAGCGCGGCGATCCACGCTTTGCGCACGCTCACCATGGCAGGCTCCGGCGCACCGTGACGTCGCCGGCGCGTGCGTGAATCTCGACCGACGCGGTCTGCCCCGGCACGAGCCGCACGCCGGGCGGCACCGAATCGATCGCGATGCGCACCGGGATGCGCTGCGCGAGCCGCACCCACGTGAACGCCGGGTTCACGTTCGCGAGCTGCGCGTCGCCTCCCGCGCGCTCGCGGTCCTCGACGCCGCCCGCGACGCTCTGCACGTGGCCGCGAATCTCGCTCGCGACGCCCATCAGATAGATGCTGGCCGGATCGCCGACGTGAATCGCGGGCAGCTTGGTTTCCTCGAAGTAGCCTTCCACGCGCAGCGACGTGTCGTTGACCAACGCCATCGCGCCCTTGCCGGCGCTCAGGTACACGCCGGGCAGCAGCCCGACGTTGGTCACGGTGCCGTCGACCGGTGCGCGCACGAGCGTCCGTTCGAGGTTCAGCGCCGCGAGGTCGCGCGCGGAATGCGCCTGCGCGAGCGCCGCGCGCAGCTTCTCGACGCGCGTCGCGCCCTGTTGCGCCGACTCCTCGGCCACCACGTCGGGCATCGCGCGATTGCGGCGGTCTTCGCGGATCGCCTCGTCGAGTTCGGCCTGCTCGCTCGCGAGGTTCGCATCGGCCTGTTCGAGCGCGATCCGGTAGCGGGACGGATCGATCACCAGCAGCACCTGGCCCTTCGTCACTTTCTGGTTGTCGTGCACGCGCACGTCGGTGACGAGGCCGCTCACGTCGGGCGCGATCGGCACCACGTCGGCGCGCACCTTGCCGTCGCGCGTGAGCGGCTCGATCTGGTAACGCACCCATAGTCCGTAGATCGCGGCGACGATGCCGGCGAGGATGGCGGCCGTCAGCACGGTACGCAGCAGCGGAATGATTCGCTTCATGTTCAGGAGAGGAGTCGATGCGGGAGACAGGCGTCGGCAATGCGGGCGATACCCCACCACAGCGCGAAGAAGGCGGCCAGTTCGAGCAGTGCGGGCTGCCACAGCAGCAGGTGCAGGCGCAGCCGCACCAGCATCCCGCGCAGCATGAACGTGACGCCGAGCGCGACGACGGCCCAGGCGAGCGCGGATGGCATGTAGATGCCGAAAATGTGGATCTCTTCGATCATCGCGTCGTTCCTTCGACGAGTTGAACATGCGGAAACAGGTTGCAGCGCATGCCGACCAGCGCGAGCAGCGTGGCGTCGTCGCGGCCGGCGGGGTCGCGCGCGACGGCCGCGATCGCGCGATTCAGCGCGCGCATCAGCGTTGCGTCGGCTGCAATCGGATGGCGGGCGTCGGCGCGCGCGCGATACAGGTTCGACACCTGCGCGAGCGCGGCCTCGATTGCCGGGCGCGTATTCGCGTCGCCTCGATCGAGCCCCTCGCGCGCCTGGATGATGTTGCGGCCGATGCGCAGGTCGCTCAGCCCGTCGACCGCGTGCAACGCGTCGTCCGGATCGGCGAACGCCATGCGTGTTGCGACCTGACCGAGCCGGTCGATCGCGCGCGCCGTCCACGTGGCCGCATCGAGCGGCCGGCGCGGGTCGGCCATCTGCGCGAGATCGGCCCAGTTCTGGCGCACGATCCGGTATGCGGTCCAGCGCGTGCTGGCCGAGCGGAACAGTTTGCTCACGACCAGCGTCGTGGCGATGCCGCCGACCTGCGCGAGCCCCGTGTTGAGGAACAGCGCGAAGTCGGCCTGGAAACGATCGAGAAAGCCCATGGCGACGATGAAGCAGGAGAACATCGGAAACGCGCGCGCGGTGCGTGCGGGATCGGCCTGGATGTAGCCCATCCAGACGAGCGCCGGCGCGAGCGTCAGGATCAGCATCCCGGCGCCGTCGACCCGCGGCAGGATCACGAACAGGTACAGCGCGGCGAGCGGAAACGTGACGAGCGTCGACACGAGGTAGCGGCTGATCATCGGCGCCGGATCGTCCTGCGCCGCGAACGAGCAGGTGACGAGCGCGGCGAAGGCGGCGGTCGCGGACCCGTTCGGCCAGGCGAGGAGAATCCACACCGCGCAGTAGATGACGATCGCGGTGGCCGTCGCCGCGCCGGCGAGCAGCGCGAGCCCGTGATCGCGCGCGAGCGCGAAGCGGCGCGTGGCGTCCGCGGGCGTCAGGTGGCGCGCGAGCTCGGCGTCGCTTGCGGCGAAGCTGCGCACCAGCGTGCGCGCCGCGTGCAGCGTGTCGATGAAATCGGCGGTGCGGTCGAACAGGCTCGCGGCGAGCGGCGACGTCCACGTCGAATCGTGCAGCCGCTCGGCGGCAAGGGCGCGGCAGCGCGCGGCGAGGCCGGCGTCGAGCGCGTCGCCGACCTCCTGCGACGCGTGCAGGTCGGCGATCACCGCGTCGACGAGCGCGGCGGTGTCCGCATCGACCGCGTTCAGCGCGCGCAGCTGGTCGAGCCGGTTCGCCGCGGCCGACGCGATCGACAGCAGCGCGGCAAGGCGGTGCTGCAATGCGGTGACGGTGTCGCGCGTCGCGAGCGCGAAGCGCTGATCGAACGGCAGCGCCGTCGCGATGATGCCGAGCTCCGTCACATCGGCGGCGAGCTTGCGGCGATGCGCGTGTTCGAGGCGCGCGTGGCGGGTGCCGAACGCCTCGGCGGTCCAGCGGCATGCATCGCCGAGAAACGACAGCGCGCGTTCGTGAATCACCGGCCGGTTGTTCGCGGGCTTCACGACGCGGTGCGCGATCGTCACGCACAGGATCGCGACCGACATTTCCTCGACGCGCGACACGGCGGTGATGAAGATGTTGGTCGGATCGTCGAGATACGGAAAGCAGATCACGGCCGAGCTGAACGCCGCCATTTGGAACAGGAACGCGCGCGGCGTGCGATCGAGCACCGCGAGATAGATGCAGAAGCCGATCCACAGCGCGAGGCACAGCACCAGCAGCGCCGGCGAGTTCTGCAGATTGGGTGCGACCGCAACGGTGACGATCGCGCCGGTCGCGATGCCGGCCACGCGATAGATGGTCTTCGGTCGGAACGTGCCGGCCATCGGCTGTGCGGTCACGTATACCGTGAGCAGCGCCCACCACGGGCGCGGAAAGCTGACGGCGAACGAGATCAGCAGCACGAGCGCGGCCGCGACGAAGGTGGTGACCGAGAACAGCAGCTTTCTCGGATCGATGGAGAAGGGGGCGCGCGGCCGTAGCGGCGCGACGGTGGCTTGCGACACGTCGGTTTCCTCGGGCGAGACGGGGGAGTAGTGTTTGCTGCGGGCGCGTTACGGCGCCGGAGGCGGCGTGCCGCACGTCATGTCGTGCGGCACCGGTGGGCAGCATGCGTCGCGGCGGACGGAAACGGAGCGTGCGCGAACGCGGCGGCGCACGCAGGGATGGTTCGTTGGAGGCATTTCAAGCACGGCGAGCGCGCCTTTTCCTTGTTATTCAAGCGTGTGGCGATACGCGGTCGTTCAGCGCGGCGCCACGAAAACGCATTGCGAAGGATCAGGGTTTCATTCGATTGCGATGGACGAAATTGTGCGCTGCGGCGTGCGCGCCGTCCAAGTCGGATTTCCGACCGGGTCGATCGGTTTTACTTATCGCTCGATGCACGCGGCCGTCGGAATGCCGATCGGCACACGGCGGATACAGGCGAGGCGGTTGCACGCGCAACCGTATGAAGGAACGGCCGCTCGCGCAGCCGCGCGACGTCAGAACAATTGCCCCTGGCCGGAGATCACGCGTTCGAAATCGTCGCGCAGGAACGGCAGGATCGCATCGGCGACCGGCTGCAGCTGGCGGCTCACGTAGAACGCGTAGTCGATCGGCGAGCGCATCGTTTCGAGCGGCTCCGGGCCGGCGGTCGTCATCACGTAGCTGATCCACCCGCCGCGCTGGTACTGCAGCGGACGCCCGCGCGCCTGGTTGAATTCGTCGGCGATCCGCGCGGCGCGCACGTGCGGCGGCACGTTGCGCTGATATTCGCTCAACGGCCGGCGCAGCCGCTTTCGATAGATCAGCTGCGCATCGTATTCGCCGGCGAGCGTGCGCCTGACGTAGTCGCGGATGAAATCCTGGTACGGCTCGCGCTTGAACACGCGCCGGTACAGTTCGCGCTGGAACGTCTGCGCGAGCGGCGTCCAGTCGGTGCGCACCGTTTCGAGCCCCTTGAAGACGAGATCGCCGCCGCCGTCCGCCGCGCGCGCGAGGCCCGCGTAGCGCTTCTTGCTGCCTTCCTCCGCACCGCGCACGGTCGGCATCAGGAAGCGGTGGTAGTGCCGCTCGTATTGCAGCTCGAGCGCGCTGTCGAGCCCGTAGCGTTCGCGCAGATGCGTGCGCCACCAACTGTTCACTTGCGCGACGAGCGCGCGGCCGGTGGTGGCCGCCGCGTCGTCGTCGTGTGCGCGGCCGAGCCACACGAACGTCGAATCGGTGTCGCCGTAGATCACCTCGTAGCCCTGTGCCTCGATCAGCTCGCGCGTGCGATGCATGATCTCGTGGCCGCGCATCGTGATCGACGACGCGAGCCGCGGATCGAAGAAGCGGCAGCCGGTCGAGCCGAGCACGCCGTAGAACGAATTCATGATGATCTTCAGCGCCTGCGACAGCGGCGCGTTGCGCCGGCGTTTCGCTTCGTCGCGGCCTTCCGACACGCGTCGCGCGATGTCGGGCAGGCAATGCGCGGTGCGCGAGAAGCGCGCGCCGAGAAAGCCGGGCACCGATGCCGCATCGTCCGGATGCGCGAGCCCTTCGATCAGGCCGGCCGGATCGATCAGGAACGTGCGGATGATCGACGGATAGAGGCTCTTGTAGTCGAACACGAGCACCGAGTCGTACAGGCCGGGCCGCGAGTCCATCACGAAGCCGCCGGGGCTGTTCTGGCCGGTCACGTCGCCGAGGTTCGGCGCGACGTAGCCGAGCCGGTGCATGCGCGGCAGGTACAGATGCGTGAACGCCGCGACCGAGCCGCCCGTGCGGTCGGCCGCGAGGCCCGTGACGGTCGCGCGCTCGAGCGCGAACGACAGCAGGTCGGCCTTCGCGAAGATTCGCGTGACGAGCTCGCAGTCCTTCAGGTTGTAGTGCGCGAGCGCCGGCTTGTCGTGGTCGAAGCGGCGCTGGATCTCGTCCATCCGCTGATATGGGTTGTCGATCGACTTGCCTTCGCCGAGCAGCGCCTGCGACACGTATTCAAGGCTGAACGACGGAAACGTCCACGTCGCCGATTTCAGCATGTCGATGCCGTCGAGGATCAGGCGCCCGGCCGCGCCCGCGAAGAAGTGATCGGGCTGCTGGCCGTGCGCGCGCCATTCCAGCAGGCTGCCGCCGCGCCCGAGTTTCAGCGCGACGCCGTACTGCTGCGCGTGCGCGTGCAGGATGCGCAGGTCGAATTGCACGAGGTTCCAGCCGATCACCGCATCGGGATCGTGCTCGGCGAACCAGTCGTTGAGCCGCGCGAGAAGCTCGGCGCGGCTGTCGCAGTAGTCGAGGCGAAAGTCGATGGCCCGCGCGTCGCCGTTCGGCGGCCCGAGCATGTAGACCTGTCGCTGTCCGCAGCCTTCGAGCGCGATCGAATACAGCTCGCCGTTCACGCTCGTCTCGATGTCGAGCGACACGCAGCGCAGCGTCGGCCGGTAATCGGCCGCCGGTTTCAGTTCGCCGTCGGTCAGCGTGCCGTCGGCGGCGACGGCGCCGCGAAACAGCACGGGCGCGGTGATGAAGCGCTCCATCGTGTAGCGGTCGGGCGGCTGCACGTCGGCTTCGTACACGTCGACGCCGGCCGACGCGAGGCGCTTCTGCAGTGCGCTCAGATGGCGGTAGCGACGGCAGTAGAGGCCGGCCACCGGGCGCTGACGAAAGTCGCGCAGCGCGAGCGGACGCCATTCGGCATCGCGCTCGCCGGCCAGCGCGCGCTCGGCGAGCGCCTGCTGCTGCGCCGGCACGAACGCGACGGCTTCCTGCGGGCGCAACCGCACCCGGCGCGGACCGTGTTCGGTTGCCAGCCAGAACTCGATCTCGATGCCGGACGCGGTGTCCCACCAGTGGCGGGTGAGGATGAAACCCTGCTCGAACTCCGTCAAAACGCTCGCTCGTCGTGGATGCCCAGGCGGCGAATTTTAGCGCTTGCGCGTGCCGGCCGCCGCGCGTGCGTCGATGGCGTCAGGCGGCGCGGGCGGGCCGCGCGTTGCGCGTGCCGCATCGAGCAGCGTGCTCAACCTTGGCCGTGGCGCTGCGCAGCGGCGTCGACGCGCGCGAGCAACGCATCGAGCGCCTCGATCGGAATCGGCTTCGCGAAATGGTCGTCGAAGCCGGCGTCGGCGGTTTCCTTGCGATCGGACGAGCGCACGTGCCCCGACAGCGCGACACGGAATGCATCGGGCGCGATGCGCGTCGCGTTCAGTTCACGCAGCAGCTCGAAGCCGTTGACGTCGGGCATGCTCAGGTCGATCAGCATCAGCTGCGGTGCGAAGTCGCGCGCGAGCGATACCGCATCGCGTGCGTGGTAGGCGACACGCGCCGTGTGGCCCTTGATTTGCAGCAGGACGGCGAGGGTGTCGGCTGCCTCGCGATTGTCGTCGACGACCAGGATGCGCAGCGGGCGCGTCGTGAGCGGTGCCGGTGCGACGCGCGCCGGCTCGACGCGTTCGGCCGGCTGCGCGAGCGGCAGCCGCACGGTAAACGACGAACCCTTGCCGATGCCGGCGCTGTCGGCGGTGATGCTGCCGCCGTGCAGGCCGACGAATTTGCGGCAGATCGCGAGGCCGAGACCGAGCCCGCCGGCCGCAAGGCGGCCCGCGCTGCTGTCCTGTTCGAACAGCTCGAAGATCGACTCCTGCGCGCCGGGGACGATGCCGATCCCGCGATCGACGACGTCGATCGCGACCACGCTCGCCTCGGTGCGCACGTGGACTTCGATGTGCTCGCCGTTCGGCGAATACTTCGATGCGTTGTCGAGCAGGTTGTACAGCACCTGCACGAGCCGCACGTCGTCGCCGCGCACGATCACCGGCGCGGGTGGCAGGCGCACGACGATGCGCTGTCCGCGTGCATCGACCTTCGGCTGGATGCTCTGCACGCTGCGATAGACGATGTCGCGCACGTTCAGTGGCGCTTGCTGCAGATCCACCTTGTCGGTCTTGATGCGGCCGATGTCGAGCAGATCGTCGACGAGCCGCACGAGCTGGCCGATCTGCCGCTCGGCGATGTCCTTGCATTGCGTGAGCGCGGGGCCAAGCCCGGCCGCCGGCAGGCTGTGAAGGATGCCGATCGTGTGCTGCAGCGGTGCGAGCTGGTTGCGCAACTCGTGCGCGAGTGTCGCGATGAACACGTCGAGCCGCCGCGTGGCCGTTTCCAGTTCCTCGACGCGCTTGCGCTCGGTCATGTCGCGCGTGATCTTGATGAAGCCGCGTAGTGTGTTCGACTCGTCGCGCACGGCCGTGATCGTCACGCTGGCCCAGAAGCGCGAACCGTCCTTGCGGACGCGCCAGCTTTCGTCCTGGAAGTGCCCGGACGCGACCGCGGTTTCGAGCGCCTGAGCCGGGCGGCCGGCGGCGATCGCGTCGGGCGGATAGAAGCGCGAGAAATGGCGGCCGACGATCTCGTCCTCGCGGTAGCCCTTGATGCGCTCCGCGCCCGCGTTCCACGTCGCGACGTTGCCGTGCGTGTCGAGCATGAACACCGCATAGTCGGTGATCGACGAGACGACCGTCTGGAACCGGAACTCCGCGTAGCGGTGGAGCAGCGGCTGATCGTGCGCGACCGGCTCGCGGTTCGAAGGGATGGGCGGCGGATGGTCTGGCGTCATCGGGATACTCGTTCTGCGTGGCGGTTGCGCCGCGTGCTCGGTCGCGGTGCGGTGGGTTCGTCGCTGGCTGGGCCGCGATGGGGATTGGTGCTCGCTTCGGCGTTGGCGTTGATGCTCGCGTGGGCGTTTGCAGCAGCACCAGCACCAGCACCAGCACCAGCACCAGCACCAGCACCAGCACCAGCACCAGCACCGCGGCCCGTCGGCGCCGCCTCGCGACGGCGCCCGCACGCGGGCGCGCGACGCGGCGCGCTCAGGCCGGCATCGCCGCGAAATCGCGCTTCAAATTCTCCGGGTCTTGCGGCCGGTGATACAGAAAGCCCTGCGCATATTGCACGCCGACGGCGCGTAGTGCGCGATGCTGCTCCTCCGTCTCCACGCCCTCGGCGATGACGGTCACGTCGTAATGGCGCGCCAGCGCCGCGATGCCCTCGATCAGCCTGGCGTTGCCGGTCGTCAGCTGCGAGATGAACTGGCGATCGATCTTCACGTAGTCGAACGGAAAGCGCGACAGCAGGTCGAGATTGCTGTGATGCGTGCCGAAATCGTCGATCGCGAACTTCGCGCCCGTCGCGCGCAGCGCGGCGAACATCTCCGTCGTGCGTGCATTCTTCTCGAGCAGGACGCGCTCGGTGACTTCGAGCACCAGCGTGCATCCCGGCGGCAGCCGGCGAATCGCCTCGGCGACGAGGGCGACGAAGCGCGGCCGTTCGAGGTCCTGCGGCGCGATGTTGATCGCGATGCGCAGCGGCGTCGACGGCGCCAGGTCGGCCAGTTCCGACACGGCCGTGCGCAGCACGAATTCGGTGATCTTCGGCAGGATCGAGCTCGACTCGACCTCGGGGACGAATGCCGCCGGACCGATGGCCCCCCATTTGGGATGCTGCCAGCGCAGCAGCGCCTCGACGCCGACCGTTCGGCGCGTCTCGACGTCGACGATCGGCTGGTAGACGACGTGAAGCTCGCCGCGCTTGAGCGCGTGGCGGACCGCCTTCAGCAGCAGCCGGCGCGGCGCCATCGCCAGCAGGTACGCGGCCGCGACGAGACCGTTCACGAGCAGCGCGATCGTCAGGCAGACGAGCCGATAGCGCCGATACACCTGCGAGACGTACGGTTGCGACGCCGCGACCGACACCGTGAACGGCCACGCGCTCGACGTGATCGCGCTGCCCGCCGGCGCGGCCGCCGGGTGCGGCGGCATGAAGCGGCCGCGCTGATCGAGGCCGCCCCAGCCCGCGACCGACAGCGTGGCCGTCGCCGCGCCGAAGCGCGCGCCGTACGCGAGCATGTCGGCCACATAGTCGCCTTCGATCAGGTACAGCACGCCCGAGCCCGGCGTTGCCGCCCGCACGACCGCGAGCACCGGCACGCCGCGCTGAAACGGCGTCTGCTCCAGCAGCGCGAGCGTCGTGCCGGCCGACGCCGGCGTGCGCGTGTAAACGTCGAGCGGAACATCGACCGGGCCGAGCGCGGACGAGCAGGTGACGCGGCCGCCGTTGACCAGTCCGACCGCACGGAGGTAGCGCAGGCGCGTGGCCACTTCGGCGAGCGTTCTGGACACGCTGGCGCAGGGCCGGCCGATCAGCGCGTCGAGTTCGCCGGGATGCCGTGAGCGCACGCCGTCGAGGATATGGTCGATCGAGATCGCGATATCGGTCGCGACCGTGCGCTCGTGGCGCGTGACCGAGTCGCGCGCCATGCGGTCGGCCATGACGAGCGCGAGGACGAGCACGACGATGCAGGCGAGGAGGGCAATCGGCAACACGATGTGCTGCGCGGCGTCGGCGCGATGGAATACCGGCTTCGCGCCCGGCGTGGACGCGGACGTTCGTCGGGTCGCGCTCGTTGTTGTCCGTATGGGCATGCTCGTCGAACCGGTCGATGAATGGGCGCGAAGCATTCGCCGTGCCTGGCCGGAGCGCGGCGGTCCGCGCCGGTAGCGGGACGTCAGTCGATTCTACGCTCGCGACACACGCGAAGCGATAACGATGCGGGGACACGGGTTCGACGCGGCTCTCCATAACATACATCGATTATGCATATATATTGATGGCGCGTAAAAAAACCCGGCCGCATCGAATGCGGCCGGGCGGAACCCACCTTCTTTTGGCACGAGGACGGTGTGCGGCAAGTATACGATGGATCCCTCAATTGTTGATCGTAGTTTGTTAATTGAATGCTGTGTCGTAGATTAACGTGTGATCGTAAATATTCGTGGGACGGCGCATACGTTGCCATCAGCCGCCTATCTCGTATGAACGTCGGTTATCTGGGTGATACCGCGGCCAATCCGGGAACGCCGCGTTATGGCGCGCTGTAGGCCGAAGCGTCCGGCGCGCCGGGATTCAGAAATCGTCGCGCATCCGGTGCAACAGGGCGCGAGGCGATTGACGCGTGTCCACGGCGGTGAGCACGTCGGTGACGAACCACGGCAGGTTCAGCTGCGTGTCGGAATCGCCGACGCATACGCGGATCGGCGGCCGATTCGAAGGCTGACGCACGCTGGAGGACGGCACGCAGTTCTTCTGCTGCGGCGGAACCTGCGCGGTGGGGATGTTGGCGCTCGCGTCGGCGTATGCGGGCGAGCTGGCGGCAACGAGCACGAGCAGGATGGCGAGCGGGGCGGTGTGGTTCATGTCACTTTCTCCGACGATGCTCGTTCGACCTCGCGGTGTCGGCGGAGTTTCGGCGCGGCCGCTGGCTGTTCGCATGCGGTTCCGCGTTGGACCGTAGCCGCGCGTGCGGCGTTGCCATGAAAGCGTTCTTCAGGCCCATGACGGATGCGAATGGGAGCGCAGCGTTGCGGCGCGTATCGGGCCGCCGAGTGCGATTGCATCGACCACGTTGAAGAAATCGTCATGCAGCCGCTTTGTCATCCGGTACGTGACAGGCTCCGCGTCGCGGACGTTCAGCCTTTCCGATGACGGCGACCGTTCACCGCGTCGACCGCCGCAGCGATCTTCGTCTTGGTGTCACAACCTTCTGTGTATCGGTGAACCGGCGCCGTTGCGCGACGAGCGAGACGATGCACGCACCGTCCCGCCTCGGGAAGAAATCGATCAAGCCGGCGAATGTCGCAGCCGACTTTGACGGCAAAAATGCCAGCGCGTCGTCAGACGATGATCGGCATGGCGCGCCATCGCGCCCGACCAGCCGAGTGTATCCGTATGAACGCGCGCGGTTCAGTGCACGCTTGCCGATGCGAGCGCGTGCATCGTATCGGTGACGCGCATGCATCGCGACAGGCCGAAGATCTCGGCTTCGCGGCGCTCCGGCTCGCTGCTGGCGACGCCCACCGCGCATTCGGGCGGTACGCCGAGCGCTTGCAGCGCGACGTCGAACGGATGGCGGTTCGCTGCGGCATCCTGCTGATCGGCGTCGGTCACGACGACCGCGAAGCGGTCGAGGGTCGCGCGGCCGAACTGCCCCTCGAACATGTCGCTGAGGCGGGCGGCCGGCAGCGTCGTGACGAGGCCGAGCCGATAGCCTTGCTCGGATGCGCTGTCGAGCCACTGGATGATGGCGTCGCGCTGGTTGCGTGCTTCGTGCGAATCGGGTGTCGCTTCGATCTGCGCGAATGCAGCATCGAGACGGGTGACGATGGCTTCAATGACCACGGTGATTCCTCTCCTGACACGTGACGATCCGTTCGCGGACGGGAATGCTCGACACCTTAGCGTCGATCCGGAATATGCGACCAATTAATATTTATATCCGACCCATACGATTCGACTAATGAATGGCATCGCGGGCCATGACTGGTGCGGAAGTGCGCGATGCAGCACGACACGCAGGTTCGGCATCGGCGCGACGGCCTTCGCCCGATGCACCAAACATGCGCAGCCGATCGCTGCACCACGGCCGTGCGCCGCAGCGGGCCGCGTATCGCGTGGTGCGCGCGATACGCGGTGTTGCGGCACCGTGCAAGCCGCGCTCAGTGCAGCTTGATCGACGGCTGGTTGCGGCGTTGCAGCCAGTGCCCGAGCGACTGGAACAGCGCGCGCTTCAGTCCGTACACGCTGAACAGATGCTTGCGGTACAGGAACTTGTACAGCCCGATCGCGGCGAGCCCGTCGACGATCACCGAGCGCGGCCGCGCGCCGAAGTCGGCCTGATAGACGGCGCCGGTGTGGCCGAGCGACACCACGGTGCCCGCATCGCGGAACGCGAAGCGCGCCACCGGCTTGCCGGCGAGGCGCCGCGCGAACGCGTCGCCGAGGTACACGGCCTGCTGGTGCGCGACCTGCGCGCGCGGCGGCAGCACGCTCAGCGCATCGGCCGACGGGCACGCGGCGCAATCGCCGAACGCATACACGTGCGCATCGTCGGGCGTTTGCAGCGTGTCGGTCACGATCACCTGGTTCGACCGGTTGAGCGCGATACCGCCGAGCTCCCGCAGGATCGCGGGGCCGGCCACGCCGGCCGCCCAGATCGTGATGTCGCTCGCCAGCCGCTCGCCGGTCGCGGTCGTGACCGCGTCGGCATCGACTTGCGCGACGCGCGTATCCGTCAGCACGTCGACGCTCAGCGTGCGCAACTGCGCATGCATGCGCGCCGACAGCCGCTCGTCGAGCGCCGGCAGGATGCGCGCCCCGCCTTCGATCAGCCGGATGTGCACGTCGCGCGTGGACACCAGCGCCTTGAAGCGATACGTCGTCAGTTGCTGGACCGCGTGACGCAGCGCCGCGGCCAGTTCGACGCCCGTCGCGCCCGCGCCGATCACGCTGATGCAGACCGGTGCCGCGCGCCGCGCCGGATGCTGCTCGGCCGCGTGGTTGGCCCGCGTGCATGCGGCGAGGAACTTGCGCCGAAAATCTTCCGCCTGGTCGAGGTTTTCGAGCGGCAGCGCGTGGCGGG
The DNA here is from genome assembly GCF_004368385.1 of Burkholderia sp. B10. Classification (NCBI taxonomy): domain Bacteria; kingdom Pseudomonadati; phylum Pseudomonadota; class Betaproteobacteria; order Burkholderiales; family Burkholderiaceae; genus Burkholderia; species Burkholderia sp. B10. The sequence continues at coordinate 78,153 of NZ_PQMX01000012.1, forward strand.
CCGCGCCCGGAACGTTGAAAAAGTTCGTCACGCTGCCGACGGCGAGCACGAGGTCGTCGTAGCCGAGTTCGCGCTGCGGCAGGATCTCGGTGCCGTCGGCGTCGTGCACGGCGGCGATCGTCACCGTGCGCGTCGCGCGGTCGAGCGCCTGCAGCGCGCCCTGCACGAACCGGAAGCCGTGGCGCTTCGCCTGCGCGACGTATTCGATCGTGTGCGTGGCCGGATCGCGATGGCCGGATGCGGCTTCGTGCAGCAGCGGCTTCCAGAAGTGCGTCGGGTAGCGGTCGACGAGCACGACTTCGGCCTGCCCGCGGCGCCCGACCGTGTCGCCGAGGCGCGTCGCGAGTTGCAGGCCGCCGGCCCCGCCGCCGACGATCACGATGCGCGGCGTGGGTGGTGCGCGGTCCGTTGCAACGGTGTGCGTGTTGTGGTTCATGTTGGGCTCCCGCTTGATGATGATTCGAATGACATTCCTCAGGAACCGACGATATAGTTTCGAACCTGCGCAAACAATTTAATGTTTATAAGCGACTCATATGTATTCACTTATAGGAAAGACCGCAACGTTCCGGCAGTTGAAGGCGCTCGACATGATTGCGCGGCTCGGCAGCGTGTCCCGCGCGGCCGAGGAGCTGAACCTGACGCAGCCCGCCGTATCGCTGCAGGTTCGGCTGCTCGAGGAGGCGGTGGGCGCCGCTTTGCTGCAGCGGGTGGGGCGCGGTGTGCAGCTGACCGCGGCCGGCGAAATCGTCGCGCGCTACGCGCGCGAGATCCTGCATCTGTGGAGCGAGGCCGGCGACGAGGTGGCCGCGCTGACGGGCGATCTCGGCGGCACGCTGCGCATCGGCGCGATCACGACCGCCGAGTATCTGATTCCGCCGTTGCTCGTCAAATTCACCGCGACGCGTCCGCACGTGAAGACCTATTTCAAGGTCGGCAACCGCGACGACATCATCCGCATGCTCGCCACGCATGAAATCGATCTCGCGGTGATGGGCAGCGCGCCGAAGGAGCTGCGCACGCACGCGGTCGAATTCGCGAAGCATCCGATGGTGTTCGTCGCCGCGCCGACGCATCCGCTGATGCAGCGCAAGCGCGTCACGCTGAAGGATCTCGAATCCGCCCACCTGCTCGTGCGTGAACGCGGCGCGGGCACGCGCTCGACCGTCGAGACGCTGTTCAAGACGGCCGGCTACCGGTTCCACGTGGGCTCGGAACTGTCGAGCAACGAGGCGATCAAGCAGATGGCCGAAGCCGGGCTCGGCATTGCGTTCCTGTCGCTGCACGCATGCGCGCTCGAGTTGCGCACGGGGCTGCTCGGGCAATTGCCGTTTCCCGGCAACCCGATCGAGCGTGAGTGGTACGTGGTTACGCTCGCCGATCGCCGCATCTCGCAGGTGACCGGGCTGTTCCGCGATTTCCTGATCAAGCAGGGCGCGCCGGTGATCGACGGCGCGACGGTCGCGCCGCACGATCGGCGGCGGAAGCAGGCGATGTGAGTGGGTGATGCAAGCGGCCCGATACGGGCCGTGCCGTGCGGCGCCGCCGTCAGACGATGCCGAAGTCGTCGTTGCTGTCGGGAATCGACGCGAGCAGTCGCTCGAGCCGGTGCCAGCCGATCACGCGCAGGCAGCGTTCGGCAAGGGTCGGGCTGTGGTCGCGCGACGCGCCAAGCGCACGCAGGCGCACTGCGCGGGACGATGAAGTGGCGGCAAACGCCGCATGCGGCGGGCATGAACGGGGCATCTCGGTCTCCGTAGGTGTCGGATTCGCCCATCGTAGGCGGCGCGGCTGCGATTGGCGCGCACGCAAGGATTGGCCCGAGCAGAAACGGATGATCTTTTCCGACGCGACGTCGAAGTGACCGCGCAGGCCCGGCAAGCGCGCCGAAAAGGCGTCACAATGCGCGATCTGTATCCGCTTCGGTGGAGGGAAATCATGAGCGATCCGATTCTCGCCGCGCCACCCGACGAAGGCGTCCCCATCACGCTGCGCTCCAGCCGGGGGCTCGGATGGTGCGGCTTCGGCGCATCGCTGCTGGAAATACGCGCGGGCACGTACCGGATTCCGGCCGCCGAGCATCACCGCATCGGCGTGCACGTCGGCTCGCCCGTGCGCGCGGATTGCGTATGCGACGGCGAGCGCGTGTCGCGCATCCAGGCGCATGGCGACGTCGACGTGATCCCCGCAGGGCTGCCGGGCCGGTGGACCGACAGCGCCGATTGCCGGGTCCTGTACATCGCGCTGAGCGACACGTTCGTGCGGAGCACGTTCGAGCAACTCGAACTGAAGCCCGCGCACGCCCAGATCCGCCGGCGGCTGCAGGTGCGCGATCCGCGGCTGCAGCACATCGCGTGGGCGCTGGCCGCCGAACTCGACGCGGCGGACGCATCAGACCCGCTCTATGCGGAGAGCCTGTGCACGGCGCTCGTCGCGCGGCTGGCCGACAGCCGTCCGGCGCTACGCGAGCGCACGCCCATGCTGACGCCGAAGGCGGCGTCGCGCGTGATCGATTACGTCGAGGCGAACCTCGAACGCCGCATGACGCTCGCCGAACTCGCGGCGCTCGTGTCGATCAGCGTGCCGCATTTCAAGGTGCTGTTTCGCGCGACGCTCGGGATGCCGGTGCATCAGTACGTCGTGCGGCGGCGCGTCGAGCGGGCCAAGACGCTGCTGCTCGAAGGACGGCTCAGCATCAGCCAGATCGCGCTCGAGGCCGGCTTTGCGCACCAGAGCCACATGGCGAACTGGATGAATCGCGTGCTCGGCGCGACGCCGACCGAAATTGCGCGCGCGGGGGGAAGGGCGGGCTGACGCGGGCTTAGGAGGTTGATGGCGGTAAGGGCAGCGTGAATGGCAACGCCAACCTGACAGCGCGCCTCCGATAACATCCACCGAGCCGCAGCTCACGCCGTCCACCCGCGCGCGCCCCGACCATCGCGTCATCCATTCCTGCTCGCTTCATCCATCCGTGCGCGCCATCCGAGTCGCGCACCGCGACAATCACCGCAACGTCATCCCCCAAGGAGCGAATCGTGTTCGTGATTTTCGGCGCAACAGGCAATGTCGGTTTGTCGGCCGTCACGGCCCTGCGCAGCGCAGGCCATCCGGTTCGCGCCGTCCTGCGCGACGCAAGCCGGTGCGAGCGCTTCGTGCAACTCGGCTGCGAGGTGGCGATCGCCGATCTGACCGACGCACGGGCCGTCGCCGCGGCGCTCGACGGCGCGCAGGCCGTGCAGATGCTGTGTCCGGTGCCCGCCGCCGAGCGCGACCCGGCCGCGTCGATGGAGCGGATCATCGACGTCGTGACCGGCGCGCTCGTCGCCGCTGCGCCGCCGGCGCTGCTCGCGTTGTCGGATTACGGCGCGGAGCGTGACGGCAACACGGGCATCACGCGGCTCTTTCATCGGCTCGAAGCGGCGTTCAAGACGATCCCGACGCAGCTCACGCTGCTGCGCTCGGCCGAACACCTGCAGAACTGGGCGCGCGTGCTGCCGGTCGCGCTGGCCACCGGCGTGCTGCCGAGCTTTCATCATCCGCTCGACAAGGTGTTTCCGACGGTCTGGGCGCAAGACGTGGGCATCGCGGCCGCGCGGCTGCTGACCGAGCCGGCCGCGGCGCGTACGGCGTTGCGCATCGTCAGCATCGAGGGGCCGCGGCGCGTGAACGTGCGCGACATCGCCCATGCGCTCGCCGAACGTGTCGGCCGCGCGATCGTCGCGCAGGAGCTGCCGCGCGACGCATGGACCGCTACGCTGTTGCGCGCCGGTCTCAGCGAACTTCATGCAAAGCTGATCGTCGATCTCTACGACGCGCACAACGCAGGACAGATCGACGTCGAGGCCGGCGTGTCGGAGCGCGTCTACGGCGCAACGTCACCGGAGCAGGCGATCGCGGCGCTGCTGCGCGAGCACACGCGCTGAGCCGACGTCTGCGCCGATGCGCGCGCGTCGCGTCACGCGTGGCGGCGCACCCGGCTTGACGCCGCATACGCGGCCGACCCGATCACGATGCCCCAGAACGCGGACCCGAGCCCCAGCCACGTCATCCCCGATGCGGTCGCGAGGAACGTGATCACCGACGCGTCGCGGTGCGCGTCGTCCTCGAAGATCCCGTGCACGTTCGCGCCGATCGCACCGATCAGCGCGAGCCCCGCGAGGATCGCGACGAACGCCTTCGGCAGCGCGAAGAACAGCGTGACGATCGTCCCCGCGAAGATCCCGCCGATCAGATAGATCACCCCGTTCGCGATGCCCGCGACATAGCGGCGGTCCGGATCCTCGTGCGCATCCTTGCCGGTGCACAGCGCCGCGGTGATCGCCGCGACGACGATCGTGATCCCGCCGAAGCAGGCGACGACGAGCGACATCACGCCGGTCGCGGCGATGATCGGCCGGGCGCTGGTGTGGTAGCCCGAGACGCGCAGGATCGTCATCCCCGGCAGGAACTGGCCGGTGAGACTGACGACGACCAGCGGCAACGCGAGGCTGAGCGTGGTGCCGAGCGTCCATTCCGGCGCGATGAACACGGGCCGCGTGATGCTCGGCGATACGTTGCCGATGTGCGCGATCCCCAGCAGCGTCGCGAGCGCGGCGCCCGTCAGCAGCACCAGCACGATGCTGTAGCGCGGCAGCAGGCGCCTGAAAATCACGTACGCGCCGATCATCCCGAAGCCGAGCACCGGCTGCGCGGTCGCGGCCGAGAACGCATGCATGCCGAACGGCAGCAGGATGCCGGCCATCATCCCGCACGCGATGCCGCGCGGAATATGGCGGACCAGACGGTCGAAACCGCCGCTCACGCCGATCGCCAGCATGATCGCCGCGGCCGTCAGGTAGGCGCCGACGGCCTGGTTCAGCGACAGTTGCGGAAACAGGCCGACGAGCAGCGCGGTGCCGGGCGCCGACCACGCGGTGATCACCGGCACCTTCAGCTTCCAGCTAGCGAACAGGCCCGACACGCCCGCGCCGATCGAAATCGCCCAGACCCACGACGCGACCATCTCGTTCGATACGTGCGCGGCCTGCGATGCCTGGAACAGGATCGCGAGCGGACCCGCATAGGAAATCAGCACCGCCAGAAAGCCCGCGGTGATCGCGGACACCGACCAGTCGTTGCCGATCGAGCGGACCGCGCCGGGTGAGGAGTTGGGTTGCATCGTCGTTCGGAGAGGGCGGCGCGCGGCCGCGGGCGGAGGCGGAGCGAATGATCGTGGGCGGCTCCGGACGAGCCGTCATTCTGGCCATTGCCGACGCAATTGGCAATTCGGCGGTAGAGCGCCGCATTGCGCTGGCGTCGGCGTTTCGTAAGGAATGCGCAGGGGGCGTGGACGGCGCGCCGTTGCGCGCAACGGCCGCCGCAACGGGCGGCTTCGCGACGCGACCGACGCGCTACGCGCTCGCGCGCATGACGTGCGTCAGGTACTGATCCGGAGATACCCGTCGACCACGGCGACCGTCGCGCCGCAGCCTGTGGACAGCGATGCGGTGCCGCGCTCGAACGGATGCACGGGCGCGTCGGTCGGCGTCCACGCATGGCGCGCGAGCAGTTCGCGATAGCCGCCGCGGATCACGAAGCCGCCGCATTTTTGCGCATACGCGTCGCGGCGCATCCGGTACGCACGCGGCAGGTCGTACCACGGCAGCTTCGGCAGGTCGTGATGCACGAGATGGTAGTTGTTGTTCAGATACAGCAGGCGCATCGCGAAGCCGGCCTCGTTGATCGCGATGCGCGCCTTCGGCTGCCGCGCGGCGCGATGCTCGAACAGCGACCGGATCATCGCGACCGACAGCGCGGGCCACGCGACGGCCAGTACGTAGTACCACCACGGCATGCCGATCGCCCGTTGCAGCCACGCGAGCAGTGCGGCCACGCACGCGGCGTGCGCGGCCCACATCGGCAGGTAGTGGAAGTCGCCGCGCCGGAACCTGCGCAGTGCGTCGGCGAACGTCGCCGCGACGCTCGTCGGCGGCCCGAACACGAGGCGCCCGACGAAGGTGTTGCGCGCCACCGTCAGCGCGCGTCGCCAGCGCGGCAGCCGCGCCCACTGCTCGCGCGACACGTAGTTCGATTCCGGGTCGACGCCGGGCACGGTGAGATCCTCGTCGCGGTGATGGTCGAGGTGCGTGTCGCGATACAGCGTGTATGGATACCAGATCGTCAGCGGCGGATAGCCCAGCAGCCGGTTCACGAACGCGCAGCGGGTCGGATGCCCGTGCAGCAGTTCGTGCTGCAGCGACATGTGCCACGCGCCGAGCAGGATCAGCGGCGGCGTCGCGGCCCCAAGCGACAAATGGCCGGCGCGCACGAGCAGCAGCACGGCGAGCCAGCCGCCGTAGATCGCGACGATCAGCAGCCAGGTCGGCCACTCGGTGCGGGCGGTGAAGCGGGCGTCGAGCGCGGCGATCGCGCGCGCGTGGTCGACGTCGAAGTATTCGGCCATGGTGTGAAACGGGATGAAGTGCGCCGTCGGCGCGAAAGGCGGCAAGCGGACGAATGCGTCGATGCAGCGCACGCTCGATGTGCCCGCAGGTGTTTCGCCGGTGGCGGCCGTCACCAGGGCGGAATCCGACGGCGCCGCGCCATTTGAACGCTAACGGCGCGGCGTCGGCGCGCCAACCAAGCGTTTCGCATTTGCTTATCGCCGCGCGGCGCATAAGCATCGTTCGCGCGCTCGTGTTTCGGTGCCTGCGGAAGTTCGATCGAGCGTGCTTCCCGCGGTGCAGCGCCGCTGCGTAGAATGCGCGCATGAACCAATGGATCGCCGCACTGCCGATGTACAACGTGACGCCGCGCCACGGCGCGCTGTGGCGCGCGTTGCTGCGTGACGCGCTCGATGCGTTCGCGCGTGCCGGCGGGCCGGTCGACGTCGCGCTGCCCGGCGAGCCGTTCGACGATCTGAATGCGCTGTGGCGCCGCAACGACCTGCTGCTGTCGCAGACCTGCGGCTATCCGTACCGGATGCTCGGGCTGAACGAAACCGTGCATCTGATCGCGACGCCCGCGTTCGATGCGCCCGGCTGCCACGGCGCACGCTACAGCAGCGTGCTGGTCGTGTCGGCGCGCGCGCAGGCGCGCGGCGCGACGACGCTGGCCGCGTGTCGCGGCCTACGCGCGGCCATCAACGGCGACGATTCGCACAGCGGGATGAATGCGTTGCGCGATGCAGTCGCGCCGCACGCGCATGACGGACGTTTCTTCGCTTCGGTCGCGTCGTTCGGCTCGCACCTGAACGTGCTGCGCGCGCTCGCCGCCGGCCACGCCGATTGCGCGGCGATCGACTGCGTGACGTTCGCGTACGTGGGCGATGCGCTGCCGGCGTTGCTGGACGAGATCCGGATCGTCGGCATGACGGCGCCGGCGCCGGGGTTGCCGCTGATTGCGTCGAAGGCGCTCGACGGCGGGCTGGTGAAGCCGCTACGGGATGCGCTCGCGCATGCGGTCACGGTCGATCGCGACCGCGCGCGCGTGCTGAGGCTGAAGGGGTTCGAGAGTGTGGCGCCGCACGCATACGACGCGATTGCGCAGTTCGCGCAGCGGGCGGCGGCGCGCGGCTATCCGGTGCTGGCATGACGCGGCGGTGCGGCGCTCGAAGCGCCGCACCGCTTGCGGTCATTCGTCGTCCATCAGGCGCACCTTGACGCGCTTGCCCTTGATCTTCCCGGCATTGAGCTTGCGCAGCGCGTCGCGCGCGACGCCGCGCTCGATCGCGACGTAGGTCGAGAACTCCGTCACGTTGATCTTGCCGATCTGCTTGCCGTCGAAGCCGGCATCGCCGGTCAGCGCGCCGAGCACGTCGCCCGGGCGGATCTTGTCCTTGCGTCCGCCGAGGATCTGCAGCGTTTCCATCGGCGGCAGCAGCGTGCCTTCGTCGGCGGGCTTCAGTTCCGCGAGCGAATGCCATTCGACGTCGCGCTTCTGCGCCTGCTCGATCGCGCCGACCCGGCCCATCTCGTCCATGCTCGCCAGGCTCAGCGCCCAGCCTTCCTGGTCGGCCCGGCCGGTGCGGCCGATCCGGTGCACGTGCACTTCGGGGTCGGGCGTCACGTCGACGTTGATCACCGCCTCGAGCTGCGCGATGTCGAGCCCGCGCGCGGCGACGTCGGTCGCGACGAGCACCGAGCAGCTGCGGTTCGCGAACTGGATCAGCACCTGATCGCGTTCGCGCTGTTCGAGCTCGCCGTGCAGCGCGAGCGCATGGAAGCCCTGCGCGTGCAGCACGTCGAGCAGGTCGCGGCATTGCTGCTTGGTGTTGCAGAACGCGATCGTGCTGACCGGCCGGTAGTGGTTCAGCAACTGGCCGACCGCATGCAGACGCTCGGTGTCCGTCACTTCGTAGAAGCGCTGGCGGATCTTGCTGTCGTCGTGGCGCTCCGCGAGCTTCACTTCCTTCGGGTTGCGCAGGAATTGCTGGCTCAGCTTCGCGATGCCGTCCGGATAGGTCGCGGAAAACAGCAGCGTCTGACGCGTCGCCGGGCACATCCGTGCGACTTTCACGATGTCGTCGAAGAAGCCCATGTCGAGCATCCGATCGGCTTCGTCGAGCACGAGCGTGTTCAGCGCGTCGAGCTTCAGGTTGCCGCGCTCGAGGTGGTCCATGATGCGGCCCGGCGTGCCGACGACGACGTGCGCGCCGTGCTCGAGGCTCTGCGCCTGCGGACGCATCGGCGTGCCGCCGCACAGCGTCAGCACCTTGACGTTCTCCTCGGCGCGCGCGAGGCGGCGCACTTCCTGCGCGACCTGGTCGGCGAGCTCGCGCGTCGGGCACAGGATCATCGCCTGCACGTCGAAGCGACGCGCGTCGAGGCGCGACAGCAGCGCGAGCGAGAATGCGGCGGTCTTGCCGCTGCCCGTCTTCGCCTGCGCGATCAGGTCGTGCCCGGCCAGCGCGATCGGCAGGCTCGCGGCCTGGATCGGCGTCATGTCGACGTAGCCGAGCTGAGTGAGGTTCGCGAGCGTCGCGGGCGTCAGCGGCAGCGCGCTGAACGGCGTGGCGGCGGGCTGCGTCATTCGACATCTCCGAGGTAGGGGCGGCCGGCCATCTGCTCGTAGACGACCGTGCCGTCTTCGGCTTCGAAGCGCTCGAGATAGTTGCGTGCGCCGCATAGCGGGCAGCGGAACAGCAGCCCCTGGCCTTCGTCCTTGATCACGACGTCGGACGTCTCCCACTGCGTGCCGCAGCTCTGGTTTCGGCAGGTAAACACGGTTTTTCTCCAGCTGAATTCGGTTGGTGGCGCGCCCGGCGGGCGCGGCAACGGCGTGCGGCGCTCGCGCGGCTCGGGCGCGGGCCGCACCGGCGGTCGCGGGGACCGCGGCGATGCGGATGGGTGGAGCGGGCGGCGACGGCGTCGCGCGTGCCCGCAATTCTAGCGGATGCGGCGCACCGGCAGTCGGGCATTCGGGCGGGCGCGCGGCGAGCGGGCCGATACGGCGGCAGCGCGCAACGGCGCGAATGCCGCGGCCGGCCGGTTGCGGCGGCCCGGACGCGGCCGCAACGACGGAAAGCGAACGCGTGCGGCCCGACCTGTGCGCTCGCGGCACGGCGCGAAGCGCGCCCGCCGATCGTCGAGCCGCGGCGCGGCATCGCGGGCCGGCGTTCGCGCCTGCCTCAGGTCAATTCGCGACGCCGTTCCCGCAGAACTGCTCGTACGCCTGCGCGCTGTTCGCGAAGCCGCGCGCGTGCGCGAGCTCCCATGGACGCTCGCATTGCTGCGTGTGCGCGCACCACGCGTAGCCGGCCGAGCCGATGCAGCCGTGCGCGTCGCGATCGCCGCCGAGTGCGGGCGGCGTGACCTGGGCGGTCTGCGTGCTCGGCGCGGACCGTCCGGCGACGTCCGGTGGAAGCGGCGACGGCGGTTCGGTGGTGCAGGCGGTCAATGCGAGCGCGAGCGCGAATGCGGCGGCGAGCGAGACGGAAGGCATGACGGGTTTCATGACGGGGTGCTCCATGGGATGACGATCGACGCGGATGCCGGCGCGGGCGGGAACGGACGCTTACGCATCGGGCACCGGCACGCGCGACGAGAACTTCACCTCGCGCAGCGCGAGGCTCGACTGAATCGACGACACGCCGGCCTGCTTCCTCAGCACGCGTTCGACGAACGTGGCATACGCGTCGAGATCGGACGCGACCACCTGAAGAATGTAGTCGGCCGCGCCGGTGATCTTGTGGCACGACGTCACTTCGTCGTGACTGCGCATCACGTCCTCGAAATGATCGGCGTCCTGGTCCGAATGCATGTTGAACGTGACGTGCACGAACGCGAACACGTTCATTCCGAGCGCGCGGCGGTCGAGATTGGCCTGATAGCCGGTGATCACCCGTTCGTCCTCGAGCCGCTTGCGCCGCCGCCAGCATGGCGTGACGCTCAACGACAGGCGCTCGCCGAGCGTCGCATTCGATAGCGCGCCGTCGTCCTGCAGCATGCGCAGCATCGCGCGGTCGACGCCGTCCAGTTCGAGCGGAGCGCGATTTTTGCTCATTGAGTGATCTCCGTAGGCGGTTTTTTCGAAATTGTAGGAAACGGCGAAGTCGAAAGCAAAACAATCGCCATCGGGCGTCGATAGACTGTCGCCTCAGTCACGCGTTTCACTGGAACGGCCAACCATGCTCACGATCTATAGCAGCGATCACCATCTGCATCGCGGCGTCGAACTGAAAGACGGCGCGATCACCGATTCGTTCGAAAACCCGCTGCGCGCCGAGACGGTGCTCGCGCAGGTGCGCGCGGCGGGCCTCGGCGACGTGCTCGTGCCGCGCGCGTTCGACCCCGCCTGCTACGCCGGCGCGCACAGCGCGCGTTACGTCGAGTTTCTTGCCGGTGCGTGGGACGAGTGGGCCGCGAGCGGCCGCAGCTGCCAGGCGCTGCCGCTGGTGTGGCCGGTGCGCGCGATGCCGTCGGCGGCGGCGCTGCCCGATTTCATCGACGGCAAGCTCGGCTTCTTCGCGATGGACGCCGGTGCGCCGATCAATGCCGGCACGTGGGACGCCGTGCGCGCGAGCGCGAATTCCGCGCTTACCGCGGCGGACCTGCTGTCGAACGGCGGCGCGCGTGCGGCGTTCGCGCTGTGCCGGCCGCCCGGTCATCATGCGGGTCGCGAATACATGGGCGGTTACTGCTATCTGAACAACGCGGCGATCGCCGCGCAGCGCGGCATCGCGAGCGGCGCTGCGCGCGTTGCGATAGTCGACGTCGATTTCCACCACGGCAACGGCACGCAGGACATCTTCTACGATCGCGCGGACGTGCTGTTCGCGTCGATCCACGGCGAGCCGGCCGTGTGCTATCCGTACTTCTCCGGCTACGCGCACGAGCGCGGCAGCGGCGCGGGCGACGGCTTCAACCTGAATCTGCCGTTGCCGAAGGGCACGCAGTGGGACGCGTATGCGCGTGCGCTCGAGCACGCGGCGGCAGCGGTCGCCGCGCATGCGCCCGATCTGCTGGTCGTATCGCTCGGCGTCGACACGTTCGAGCACGACCCGATCAGCCACTTCAAGCTGCGCTCGCCCGACTACCTGCGCATCGGCGAGGCGCTCGCGCGGCTGCGCGTGCCGACGCTGTTCGTGATGGAAGGCGGGTATATGGTCGACGAAATCGGCGTGAATGCGGTGAACGTGTTGCTTGGTTTCGAAGGGCGGGCGTAGGCGTTTCGCTGCGTTGTTGAACCGCTGAACCGCTGAACCGCCGCTTCGGCGAGCAGCGGCGATGCCGATCGAGCGCCCGCTGCGCCGCGCAGCCGCGCGACCATGCGGGCAACCGATCGAGGTACGAATTACGTGACGTACGCGACGCCGCGCATGCCGGAGCGTATCGCGCGGCGTGTCCTCGCGCGATACGCGCGGTCATGCACCGCGCCGCCTCACGACACCTGCGCGCGATGCGGATCGGCGCGTCGTTGCTGCTCGGCGTCGTGCACGATATGCAGCTCGCGGGTGCGGATCGGCAGTGCGCAGTCCGCATCGTCGAGCGTCTTGCGCACCTGGCGCGCGAGACGCCAGCGGGTCGCCCAGAACTTGTCGGTGTGGGTCCACACGCGCACGTTCGCGATCGCGGTGCTGTCGTCGAAGCGCATCACCATCACGTCGGGCGCAGGATCGCTCAGCACGTCGGGGTCGGCTTCGGCCAGCGCGCGCAGCGCGCCGAGTGCACGATCGATGTCGTCGTGCACCGACACCTCCACTTCGAGATCGAGACGGCGCGTCGGATTGCGCGTGTAGTTGCGGATCGAGCTGCCCCACAGCGCGCTGTTCGGCACGTATTCGCAGATGCCGTCGGGTTTGGTCAGCCGTGTCATGAACAGGCCGACCTCGTCCACGGTGCCCGCGACGCCGGTGCCGCCGTCGATGTAGTCGCCGACCTTGAACGGCCGCAGCAGCAACAGCATGATGCCGGCCGCGATGTTCTGCATCGTGCCTTGCAGCGCGAGGCCGATCGCGAGGCCGGCCGCGCCGAGCACCGCGACGATGCTCGCGGTTTCGATGCCGAGCTGCGACAGCGCGCCGACGATCGCGACGATGCGGATGCCCCACACGGCGACGTCGCAGAGGATCGGGCGCAGCGTGACGTCCACGCGCTCCTTGTTCGCGAGCAGACGGTTCAGCCAGTTGCCGATGCGCTTCGACAGCCACCAGCCGACGACGAGCAACGCGAGGCCGGCGCAAAGCCTGATCGAAAGCGTCGACAACGCGTTCCACAGGAACGTCCAGCGTTCCGGATGAAGATGATCGAGAAACATGACGGGATTCCGGTTCGATGACAAAAGGCGCGACGTGATGCACGGCTCGTCGTCGGACGGCGCTGCGCTCGCACGTCGGCAGCCCTCGACTGTACAACCTTCCCGTGCGCGGCGCGAACGCAACCGGGCGGGACGCATGCAGTGTCGCGCCGATCGTGCGCGCGCGTGCGCGGCCTGATACACCTGACAGGCGAACATTTTCCGGATTGGCGATATCGTGCGGGCAGCGCGCGCGCGCGTTTCAGCGGCTTTTCAATCAACCGGCCCGCGACGGGCCTTCACGAGGAAAATGCGATGACGAAACCCGACTCACTGCGAGGCGACATCAAGGAGCAGGCCCAGGAAGCAGACCGACACAACCTGGCGCGCCCGGCGACGAACGGTGCGTTGTGGGCGCGCGGCCTGACGACGCAACGCGTCGCCGATCTGTTCAGAACGCTGCCCGGCCTGGCCGGCCACTGGATGCAGCTGCAGAACGAAGTCAACGCGGGCAATCGCTATTTCTACGGCGTGCAGAACGGCCACCAGACCACCGACGAAGGCAAGGAACTGATTCGGTGGATCGCCGATGCGGTGGTCAGCGCGGCGCAGAAGGCGTCGTTCGACTTCCCGTTGCAGCAGCTCCGCTTTACCGCCGACACCGGCTGGCTCAAGCTTCAGCGCGTGTCGGGGCGCGTGATGGTGATGTCGCGGCCGTGACGGTCGCCGCCGGGCGCCGCGCGCATCACTGGCCGAAGTGCTGCGCCGCGGCGTCCTTCAGCCGTGCGGCCGTGATTTCACCCATGTGCGATTCGACGAGTTCGCCCTTCGCGTTGAAGAACAGCGTCGTGGGCAGGCCGCGCGATCCGTACGCATGCATCGCGCGCAGCGTCGGATCGAGCAGCACGGTGTCGAAGCGCAGCCCCTGCTGCGCGAGGAACGCGCGTACCGCCGATGCGCTTTCTCCCTGATTGAGCATCAACACCGTGATGTCCGGCCGATCGCGCTGCACCTGTTCGAGAATCGGCATTTCGCGCCGGCAGGGCGCGCACCACGTCGCCCATAGATTCACGACGAGCGGCTTGCCGGCAAAGCGTTGCGGCAACACGGGCGCTCCATCGAGCGCCTGCAACTGCATTGCGGCGAACGGCGGCGCATTGCGCTGCAGCGTCGCGAGCGTGCCCAGCGCAATGCCCCATGCGGCCAGCCCGGCGACGATGCCGGCGGCGACGGGCCGGCGCAGAGCCGGAAGGCGGCGCAGCCGCCACACCGCGAACACCAGCGCGGTTGCGAGGCCGATCCGCCAGTCGAAGCCACCGTCGCCCAGCGCGACGATCGAGCGCGGCGTCGCCGCGTATTCGCGCCACCATTGCGCGACATAGCCGATACGGGCGGCGACGAGCCCCAGCAGCAGCGCGTCGAGGATCAGGCTCGACGCGCTCTTGTGCTGGCCGTCAGGCGGGCGGCGCTGGATCAGGCGGGCAACGAGCCACGCCAGCAATGCCGCGGCGGCTACCGCGACGACGCGTATCGAGAAGGGACCAAGGCTCAACATGAAGGAAAAGTTTCGGGGAACGAGGGATCGACCGGTGAATGCGACGCGGTCGACGCGTGATGCGGCGTTTCGACCCGGCGCGGCGCTTGCGGTTCCCGTCGTGATCGAGCGGCCTGCGCCGCGTTGCGGCGGCCGCTCGAATGGCGGATGCGATCGTTCAGGACGACGTCGCGTTCGCCGCTGTGCGGCGGCGCGCCCGACGATACGCGCGGCGCTCGCGCCGCAGCCCTGACTACCGGATGTCGCGGCCCACGCCGGCCGACGTGCCGCCGAGCCGGTACGCCGTGAAGAACTCATCCCATGGCGTGCCGTGACCGACGGGCACGCCGAGTGCCGTGGTGCGCTGCTTCAACGCGGCGAACACGTCGCCGATGCGCGCGGTCTGCGCGGCATCGCTGAACGGACGCTGCTTCGCGCGACCGGCCGCGAACGCGCCGTAGGCGATCGCGAGCAGACGTGGGCCGTCGTCGATCGAGAAAATCGCCCCGTTGATCGCTTCGACGAGGCGCGGCCGCTCGGCTTCGCGCGCTTCGGCGATGCACAGGAACACGAGCGCCGACACTTCGTGCAAATCGCGCGCCCGCAACAATGCCGGCAGACGCGCGGCGATCCGCTCGGCCGGTTCTTCTTGCAGCGCGGTACCGAAGTCGACGACGGCGAGCATCGGATTGTCGTCGTGCACCACGCGCTCGAGCGCCGGTGCAGCGGCGCTCGCTGCCAACTGCGCGGCGTCGTCGGGTGCGCTGCGCAGCACGTCCGCCACCGGCTGCTGCCACGCCGGAAAGATCATCCGCACGTTGCCGAACTGCTCGCCGCCTTGCGCTGCCGGATTCCATCGATAGACGATCGTGCCGCCGTGGATGAACGGGGAATACAGATGCTCGGGCGTTTGCGGCAGCGGCCGCCGGTTGATCGGCAGCCACGCGAGCGTGAGCCAGTCGTAACGGCCGGTGGCCGGCACCGCGGGGCTCGACGTCGCGACGACCTGCCAGGTGCCGCGGTTCGCATAGCGCCTGCGCGCATCGGGTACCGCGACGGTTTGGCGGGTCGCGGTGTCGAAGTAGGTGGGGCCGGTCACCGGCGCGCCGCTGTCGGCGGCCGGCGTGATGGTCGCGATGACCCACGCCGTGCCGTCGGCCGACCGGTAGTCGGACGGCCGCAGCGTGGCGACGTCGCGCACCATGCGCGTTTCGGCGGCGACGGTGCTCGGCGGCAGGGCGGCGGAACCGGCGATGATGCTCGGCATGGATGTCCCTCGGAATCGGGTGTGTATCGCGGCACGTGGGCGATGCGCAACGGTGCAGGTCGGTTCCCGTAACTGTAGAACGTCAGCGCGGGAAACGGAAAGCGGCGCGGACGTGCCGTTGGTTTCGCGCACCGTGCCGCATCGTCCCGCAACGTGGTGCAGCGCATCTGCGCCTGCCGCAGCCCGATCACGCGACGGGCCGTTGCAGACGTTTCGTCATTTAGCTAATATGCGAAACGTTAACCGAGGCCGACCCCATGGACGACGTCATCCGCATCAGCGCACTGGCCAACGAAAGCCGGCTGGCCGTGATGCGCTGGCTCAAGCAGCCGCGCAAGCATTTTCCGCCGCAGCCGCACGGCGACTTCGACGAGCTCGGCGTGTGCTGCACGTACATCACCGACAAGCTCGGCATCGCGCCGGCGACGACCACGCGCCACATGCGCATCCTCGCGGATGCGGGGCTGGTGCGCGCGACGCGCGTCGGCAAGTTCACGTACTACAAGCGGATCGACGATGCGCTGCATCGGCTGGGCCGCGATCTGCTGCAACTCTGACCTTCATCGAGGCCACGACATGGATGAACTCGCGCTGCTTGCCGACGCCGACCGGCGTGCGCACGCGTATCTCGCCGCGACCGCCGAACGGCGCGCGTACCCCGACGCGGCGGCGCTCGCCGGCCTCGCCGCGTTCGACGAGCCGCTGCCGGATACGGGTCGTGCGGCCGACGACGTGCTGCGGCTGCTGGACGAGCGCGGCACGCCCGCGACCGTTGCGTCGAACGGCCCGAACTACTTCGGCTTCGTGATCGGCGCGACGCTGCCGGCCGCGGCGGCGGCCGAACGGCTGATGCTCGCATGGGATCAGTGCGCGTCGTCGTTCGTGAACTCGCCGGTGGCCGCGACGATCGAGCGGCAGGCTGCGCGCTGGATCGTCGACGTCCTCGGGCTGCCCGAAGGCAGCGCGGTGGGATTCGGCACGAGCGCGACGGCATGCACGCTCGTCGCGCTGGTGGCCGCGCGGCGCGCGCTGCTCGCGCGCAACGGCTGGGACGTCGACGAGGACGGGCTGAACGGCGCGCCCGAGGTCAAGGTGGTGCTGTCCGAGCTCGCGCACATCACGGTGAAGAAGGCGCTGCGCGTGCTCGGCTTCGGGATGAAGCGCCTGATCGTCGCGCCCGTCGACGCGCACGGCCGCATCGATCCCGCGCAGCTGCCGCCGCTCGACGACATGACGATACTCTGCGTGCAGGCGGGCGAGGTCAACACGGGCGAGTTCGATCCGTTCGCGGCGCTGATTCCGCGCGCCAGGGCCGCCGGTGCGTGGGTCCATGTGGACGGCGCATTCGGCCTGTGGGCGCGGGCGTCGTCCAAGCGCGCGCTGACCGACGGCGTCGACGGCGCCGACAGCTGGACGACCGATGGCCACAAATGGCTGAACACGCCGTATGACGGCGCGATGGTGATCTGCCGCGACGCGGCGGCGCTCGCAACCGCAATGAACAGCGACGCCGTTTACCTGAGCGGCGCGCACGACGCGCAGAAGAACCTGAACCTCGAGTTCTCGCGGCGCGCGCGCGGCATTCCGGTGTGGGCAGCGCTGCGCGCGCTCGGCCGCGCGGGCGTCGCGACGATGATCGAGCGGCATTGCGCGCAGGCAGCGCGCGTCGCCCACGGCTTGCGCGCGGCCGGCTACGACGTGCTGAACCGCGTGGTGCTGAATCAGGTGCTCGTGCGAGCCGGCACGGACGACGAAACGATCGCCATCATCGGAGCCGCGCAGGATTCGGGCGCCGTATGGTTCGGACAGACCGTGTGGCAGGGCAGGCCCGCATTGCGCATCAGCGTGTCGTCATGGCGCACGCAGGACGAACACGTCGATCGTCTCGTCGCATTGCTGACGCAGTTGCGCGGCGTGCACGTGCGTTGAGCGACCGCCGCGCGGGCGGCCGCGCGCACCGCTGCGCGCGTGCGCGAAAATGTCCGACAATACCGTCGCATGCTTGCCGTGCCGCTTCGGCGAGCCCGTTCAACCGCTGCATTGCTGCCGACGAGGTTGCCATGTCCCCGACGCCTGCCAGGGCACTGTTGAAAGCCGCCGATATCGCGAAGATGGAACCGGCGCGCGAAGTGCATCCGCTGAACCCCAATGCGGTCCGCCTGAAACGCCAGCTCGGCGACCCGACCGGCCTCACGCAGATCGGCGCGCACCTGCTGACGCTGACGCCCGGTCGCGAATCGGCCGAATATCACCGTCATCTGTACGAGGAAGAATGCGTGTACGTGCTGTCGGGCACGGGCACGGCCACGATCGGCGAGCGTGCGTACGAAATCGGGCCGGGCGATTTTCTCGGCTTTGCGCGCGGCGGCGAAGCGCACACGTTGCAGAACACCGGCGCCGCGCCGCTCGAACTGCTGATCATGGGGCAGCGCCTGGAACACGACGTGTGCGAGTATCCGAGAATCGGCAAGCGGCTTCACGTCGCGGGCGCGCTCGAGGATTTCGTCGAACTGCCCGGCCAGCTATAAGCCGCGCTTGCCCGCAGCGGCCGCCGTCGCGCTTATGATGCGGGAACGCCACTGACAGGATCGCATCCCATGGACGCGCCGCTTCCGCCGTTGAACGACCCGCTTTCCGAAACCGAAACCGAAACCGAAACCGAAACCGCGGTCGAGCCGCGCGCGCTGCGCGTGCATCGGCCGGTCGCGCTCGTCACCGGATCGACGTCGGGCATCGGTGCGGCGATCGCGCGCCGCCTCGCGGCGGATGGCCATGCGGTGATCCTGCATTCGCGCAGTTCGGTCGACGCCGGGCGCGCGATGGCGCGGGAGCTCGGCGGCACGTACGTGCAGGCCGATCTCGCCGACGATGCCGAGCGCGTGCGGCTGATACGCGATGCGCTCGCGGTGCATGGCCGGCTCGACGTGCTGGTGAACAACGCCGGCGTGAGCCGCGTGATCGCACATGACGATCTCGCGGCCGCGACGCCCGACGTGTGGCGCGAGATGCACGAGATCAACGTGATCGCGCCGTTCCGGCTCGTGGCGCTCGCCCAGCCCGCGCTGCTCGATGCAGCGTCGCGCGGGCGCGCCGGTTGCGTCGTCAACGTCAGCTCGCATGCCGGGGTACGGCCGAAGGGCGCGTCGATTCCGTATGCGGCCGCGAAGGCCGCGCTCAATCACACGACGCGATTGCTCGCGCGCACGCTCGCGCCGGCGATCCGCGTCAACGCGGTGGCGCCCGGGCTCGTCGACACACCGCTCACGGCCGACTGGACCGATGCGCAGCGGCTCTGGCGCGAGCACGCGCCGATGCGTCGCGCCGCGTCGCCGGATGACATCGCGCAGACCGTCGCGATGCTCGTCGCGTCCGATTACATGACGGGCGAGATCGTGATGCTCGACGGGGGATTGAATCTGACGTGATGGGGGCGAGAGCGGCGAGGCCGTTTGATACCGGTGTCGGTGGCCGCGGCGACGTCGCCTTGAGCGCGTACTGATCGCAACCATTCGGTTTGCTTCGACAAGCAACGGGGCAGCCGAGTAGCAGCGACCAGAGCCCGCAGCCCGCACCGCGTTACCGCGTTACCCCAGCAACTGCCGCAGCACTCCCGCCGACACGACCCCGGCGATGACGGTCGGCAGGATCGACAGGCGCGTCGCCGCGGCCAGCGTGACGGCGAGCGCGACCAGATCGGCAGGCCGCGTCGACACGAACGCCGGTGCGATCACCGAAATCAGCACGCAACCGGGTACGTTCTCCATCACCGACGCCATGCGCGGGCTCAGCGTGCGGTTGCGCAGCAGCACATAGCCGAGTACGCGCGACAGATAGGTCGTCGACGCCATCAGCACGATGGTCGCGACCGTCGCGACGTCAGGCAGCATCGTGCGGCTCCCACAGCAGCGCGGCGAGCAGCCCCGCGCACGCGCCGGCCGCGACGTACCACGCGCCCGGCACCGCGATGTGCGTGGCGGCCGCGACGACGAGGCTCACTAACCACGGGCGGCTCGCACGCACGCCCTTCCACATGCCGCGCAGCAGCACCAGAAACACGGCAGTGAACGCCATGTCGAAGCCGTACTGCTCGACGTTGCCGATCGTCGGGCCGACCGCCGCGCCGAACGTCGTCATCGAGATCCACGTCAGGTACAGCCCCGCGCAGATGCCCGCGTAGTACGGCACGCTGATGTGCGAGGCCGATCGGGCGCGCGCATCGGCGAGCGACATCGCCCAGCTCTCGTCGCACATGAAGAACAGCGCGGCGAACGCGCGGCGCCGCGGCAGACGCCGGATGTACGGTGCCAACGCCGCACCCATCAGGATGTGGCGCGAATTGACGAGGAACGACATCGCGACGATCAGCGCGATGTGCGGCGGCGAAGTCCACAGATGGATCGCCGCGAATTCGGAGCCGCCGCCGAAGTTCAGGCCCGTCATCATCGGCACCTCGAACGGGCTCAGCCCTTTTTGCGCCGCCTGCGCGCCGAGCAGCAGCGCGAACGGCACGAAACCCAGCATGACGGGCAGCGCCGCGCGCAGCCCGCGACCCATCTCGGCGACATAGGCGGGCTTGTCGCGAAGCCCGGACGACGTGGAAATGCTACTGCTCATTACTCCTCCTTCGGGGGAGTGGGATTGTCTGCTTTTTTGACTCGAATCGGGTTGCGTTGTAGCTAGATATTTCCGAGAATTTGGCACTTAACGCGTGTTTTGATATTTTTTTGGAATCGGATGCCAATGAAGCTCGATGCGATCGATCGACGGATCCTCAGCGCTCTGCAGCGCGACGGCCGCATGCAGAACGTGGAACTCGCGCACGAGGTCGGGCTGTCGCCGTCGCCGTGCCTGCGGCGCGTGCGCTTGCTCGAGGAAGCCGGCGTGATCGAGAAGTACGTGGCGGTGCTGAACCCGGCGAAGGTCGGCAAGGGGCTGACGATCTTCACGCGCGTGTGGCTCAAGGGGCAGGACGCGGAGTCCGTGAATCGCTTCGCCGACGCCGTCCAGCAGATGCCGGAGGTCGTCGAATGTCATCTGATGGCCGGCGATTGCGATTTTCTGCTGCGCGTCGTGGCGGCGGACATCGACGATTACCGGCGCTTCCAGATGGAGTACCTGACGCGCATCCCCGGCGTCCTCAGCGTGAAGACCGACATCCCGATGCAGAAGGTGAAGCTCACGTCGGCGCTGCCGACGTAGCGCACGGCGGACGCGCCGCGCCGCATCGCCGTTTCGTCATCGGCCGGTGACGATCGCCCGCTACACTGTCGATGCAGTTTCGTTTCGCCGCGTCGCGGCCGATGCGCGCGTCGGCTGCACCGGCAACTAACCGTCATCGCGCGACGATCGCCGCGCGGTGCGTTCTTCTGGTCGAGCCCGTCATGCAGCCACTCAACGATCCGTGGAATTCGCTGGAAATCGTCAAGCTCGTGCTCGGCGTGCTGACGCCGCTGTCGGTCGCGTGCCTCGGCTGGCTCGTCGCGCGCCGGCTGAAGCGGCTCGAGCTCGTGCAGTGGACCAACCAGCGGCTGATCGAGAAACGGCTCGCGCTGTACGACACGGTCGCGCCGCAGCTCAATGCGCTGCTGTGCTTCTACACGTGGATCGGCTACTGGAAGGACATCTCGCCGGACGACGTGATCCGCGCGAAGCGCGAACTGGACCGCACGTTCCACATCTATCGCTATCTGTTCGACGACGACGTCTACGACGCGTATCACACGTTCATCCACGCGCTGTTCGAAATGCACACGGGGCCCGGCCGCGACGCGCGGATTCGTTCGCTGATCCACGCGCCCGATGGCGACCGCAGCGTGCACGGCGCGTACGAATGGAAACCGGCATGGGTCGAGCGCTTCGCGACCGCGAACGTGACCGACAAGGCCGACGTGCTGCGTCACTACACGGCGCTGATGGAGCGGCTGCGCGTGGCGCTCGGCGCGAATCGCTGAGGATCGCGCGCGGGTTCGCCCGTTGCCGCATGCCGCCGCGCGTGGCGGCGTGCGGCTGCGTAACGGCGGGTGCCCGAAGCCGGCTTCGCGCACCCGCCGTTACGTCGTTGCGCGCTCAGTGCTGCGCGATCACGTCGATGCGCAGCGCTTCGCCGCCCGCGACGATCGCCAGCAGACGATCGACGTTCGGGTGGGCGCCCGGGCGGTTGCGTGCATCGGCCGTATGCTCGCCGAACACTGCGAGGCCGTGTTCGGCCGCTTTCGCGTCGAGCGTGCCGAACGCCTGCTGCAGATAGTTGTACACGGCGAGCGAGCCTTGCTTGCCCGGCTGGTTCTCGATGCTGGCGACTACCTCGCCGTTCGCGCCGACGAGGTCGATGCGTGCGATGCCGTCGATGGCCGGCAGTTGCGCGAGGTTGTCCTTGAATACTGCGGTCGGTTGAATCACTGAAACACTCCGTCGGTTCGGTCATGGGCCAATCGGGCCGTATCTTATCCGATCGCTATCCCGCAGAACGGGGCGCGTCAGCGGATCGCCCGTCTCGCCTCATCCGGATCGACCGGCGCGCCGGCCCGCCCGCCGCCGGCATCCCGCGCGCTTTTCCGCTACAGTAAGAAATCACCGGCCGCTCGTGCCGCGCACGCCGGCACGCGGCGGCCCCGTTCCGCCAATGCACACGAGGGCCTCGATGGAAACCGAGCAACGCTACACCGCCAACGCGCCGACGCGCGCGGAAGTCGACGCACTGACCGGTGCCACCGTCATCGAATTCGGCGCGAACTGGTGCGGCATCTGCGCGGCCGCGCAGCCCGCGATCGCCGCGTCGTTCGCCGCGCATCCTGCCGTGCGGCATCTCAAGATCGAGGACGGCCCCGGCCGCCCGCTCGGCCGTTCGTTCGGCGTGAAGCTGTGGCCGACGCTGGTGTTCCTGCGCGACGGCGTCGAAGTCGCGCGTGTCGTGCGTCCGGCCGACGCCACGCAGATCGAAGCCGACGGCTTCGCCGCACTCGCCTGAGGCCGTCGACATGCAACAGACCATCACGCACATCGCCGTCGAAGCGCGCGGCCGCGGCCTCGTCGAATTCACGCCGCAGGTGCGTGCGTTCGTCGACCAGCAAGCGATCCGCACCGGCCTGCTCACCGTGTTCTGCCGCCACACGTCGGCATCGCTGCTGATCCAGGAGAATGCCGATCCGTCGGTGCAGCGCGATCTCGAACGCTACTTCGCGACGCTCGCGCCCGAGGACGACACGCGTTACGAGCACGACACCGAAGGATCCGACGACATGCCCGCGCATCTGCGCACCGCACTCACGCAGGTGCAGCTGTCGATCCCGGTCGAACATGGCCGCATGGTGCTCGGCACGTGGCAGGGCATCTACCTGTTCGAGCATCGCCGTGCGGCGCACCGGCGCGATATCGTGCTGCATCTGATCGGCGAATAGGCGCGGGCGTACCGCCGTCAGCCGGACAGCGTGTCGACGAGCGCGCCGAGTTCGTGCAGATGCACGGGCTTCGGCAGAAACGCATCGAATGCCTGCGGGTTCTCGCGCAGCGCCGCCGCCTCGTACGCGCTGACGCCGACGATCGACACGAGCCTGCCGTCGTCGTCCGGCTGGGCGGCCGCGCGGATGCGCTGCGCGACTTCGAAGCCGCTCAGGTCCGGCAACTCGAGGTCGAGCACGACCAGGTCGTAATGCGCGTCGCCGAAGCGCGCGACGCCTTCGTGGCCGGTGCCGCACAGATCGGCGTCGATGCCGAGCGCCGACAGCATCGCGCCGAGTGTTTCGCGCGCATTGTCGTTGTCGTCGACCACCAGCGCGCGGCGGTTGCGATGCGCGGCGGCGGCGGGCCACGCGGGCGTGTCGCCGGCCGCGTCGCCGGCGTCGGGCGTCTCGGCCGGCAGCGTCACGACGAACTCGCTGCCTTCGCCGACGACGCTGCGCACGTCCACATGGCCGCGCAGCGTCGTCACGATTTCGCGCACGACGGCGAGCCCCATCCCGATGCCGTCGACGTGCAGGCCGACCGCGTCGTTCGCGCGGTAGAACGGCTCGAAGATCTTCGGCAGATGCTGCCGCGCGATGCCGGCGCCGGTGTCGCGCACCACCAGCTTCAATTGCCGCCCGGCCGGCGCGTCGACCAGCGTGACCGACACGTCGACCGATCCGCCGACGGTGTACTTCACCGAGTTCTCGATCAGGTTCGACAGCACCTGCCGCAACAGCTTCCGATCCGAGCGGATCGCCAGATCGTGCGGCTCGACGCGCTGCGTGACGGCGATCCGCTTCGCCGCGATCTTCGCGCGCAACGGATCGAGCACCTCGGCGAGCAACGACGCGATGCCGACGGTTTCGGCTTCGGCGAGGCGCTTGGTCGAGCGCAGCTTGATGTAGTCGGTCAGGTCCTTGACGAGCGCCTCGAGCGACGACGCAGAGTTCTGCAGCCGCCGGATCGTCTTCAGGTTCGCGTCGGACTGCGGCCGCGCGAGCAGGATCTCGATCGACCCGCAGATCGCCTGCAGCGGCGTGCGCAGTTCGTGGCTGACCATCCCGAGGAACGCGTTCTTCGCCTCGATCATCTCGAACGCACGCTCGGACGCCTTGCGTTCGGCATCGAGCGCCGCGCGCTGCCGCGCGAGCAGGTTGTCGCGCGTGCGCATCGTGTAGAACAGCAGCAGGAACAGCGCGCACAGGATCACGCCGAGGATGATGCCGAGCGCGAGAATCGCGCGCTGCCGTTCCTTGAGCTGATGGAACGTGAAGTCGCGCTGCGCCATCTCGATCGCGCGGAAGTAGTTCGCGAGGCCGTTGACCTTCGGCCAGTACGTGTTGACGTCGTCGATCATGCGGCGTGCGTCGTCGTGCGGCGCCGTGCGCAGCAGCGGCACGTCGTGCTTGAGGCGCGCCATGAAGGCGCCGAGCTCGGCGATCTCGTCGCGCGCGCGTGGAATGCGCAGCCAGTATTCGGACACTTCGGACGGCCGCTGCAGGAAGCCGAACGATACCGACAGGCTGTCGAGCTGCATCTGCACGCGATCGAAGTCGTCGTCCTCGTGCGTCGCGTAGAGGATCAGCTGACGCTCGAAGCGCGTATACGCGTTGCGGTATTGCGCGGCCGTCCAGAACACGCCTTCACGCGGGCCTTCGAGCACGCCCTCGTTGACCGACGTCGCGAGCAGGTCCCACAACAGGAACGCCCACGCCGCGAAGCCCAGCAGCCACAGCGATCCGAGGACCAGGATGAGCTTACGGTTCTTCCATTGCCCGCGCATCATGTCGTGCGCTTACTTCACGGTCAGGCCGATGATCTGCCATGCGAACTTCGCTTCGCCGAGCGGCGTCTTGAGCTCGTCCGGATAGTCGTCGCGCGGGTACATGATCCACAACGGGCCGTAGTTGTCGTTGCCGAGCACCTTGCCGTTCATCGTGCGCGCGAGGATCACGCCGTACTTGTCGGCGTCCGACACGGGAATCGTGAACGTGTATTCGTCGATGCAGCGGAACTCGATCTGCGTGCCGTGCGCATCGACCGTCTTCAGCACGTCGGACAGGCGCGGGCCGGTGAACGACGCCTTCGGCGTCCAGCTCGTCGACGTGACGATCGTGTACTGCGGCAGCGCCATCAGCGCCTGCTCGGAGAACACGTAGGTGGTCTTGCCGGGCTGGTTGCTGCGGCCGATGTCGCCGTCGACGGTGAACGTAAACGACGCGGCCCAGCACGCGACGGACATGCCGAGCAGGCCGGCCGTGAGCAGGGTCTTCATCCAGAGGGTCGAGATTCGCATGGCTGTTCCTTGGGGCGGGTTCGCGTGAGGGCCGGCTTGCGCCGGATGTCAGTTCGCGGGCGCGGCGGCGGCCGGCAGCGTGATCTTCAGTTCGCGCGCCACTTCGGCGAACAGGATCGGCAGGCGCACCGGCTTCTCCTCGCAGCGCGCGTTGTAGTGCGACACGATGTGCGCGATCTCGTCCTCGCTCGCTTCGCCGGTGGAGATCTTGCCGGTCAGCAGGAAGATCGGCGCGTCGCCGTTCTCGCTCGAGCGAATGCCGCGCACGAGCTCGGCGGCGGTCTGGTCGCCGAGCATCCAGTCGAGGATGTACGCGTCGAAATCCTCGACTTCCAGCGCTTTGCGAAACGATGCGCCGTCGTGGTACGGAATCGCGTTGACGCCCTTTTCGAGGAAGTACTCGCACACCGTCTCGGCCACGTCCACCGAATCGTCGACCACGGCGATGCGCGCCGCATAGACGGTCGGCTGGCTCGAGCGCAGCTCGATGACGTCGACCGGATAGGTGCGGCCTTCGCGCGCGTGCTCGCGTTCGGTGACGATCCATTCGCCCTGCCATTGCAGCGCGACGAAATCGGTGTCGATCTGGCTGCTCGCCTTCGCAGAGATCGCGGCGCGGCAGCGAAAGCGGCGCGACGCGATCACGAGCGTCGCATCGACCATCTCGGCGGCGGCCGGCTGCGTGCCCTTGTCGTCGAGCAGGATCGCGGGCGGCACGCCGAAGTGCGTCGCGATGTCCTGCAGCTGCGACAGGTTCCACGGGATCAGCCCTTTCATCTTGCGCGTGACGACCGAGAAGCTGAGGCCCAGCACGTTGGCGATCGTCGTGTTGTGGCTGCGCGGCGGAACACCGTTGCGCGTCAGCAGATCGCGCACCTTGGTTGCGGTGATGAGATCGACGTTGACCTGCTCGCTATTGGACATCTCGAAGGGGTCTCCTGCGGTTGAGCGACCGAGAGCATATTCAAAAGTGACGTGGTATGCAAACTTTTAATTCGAGATACGCCTTGACATGGCATTTATCTCGATTATTATTGCCCACCGCGTCACTATTGTTTGTTGCGTCAGGTTTGGAGTCCGAATGTCGACCAATCGACACGGCGAAGCCGGCGTTGCGCAGGTGACAAAACAATCCGAAGAGAGCCTGAGAGAGCCTGAGAAAAGCTGGGACTGCGTGTCGGCGTGGGTGAATTGTATTCGCCCCGCCGCGCGCACACCCGCTGCGCGCGCACCGCATGCCGCGTGCGCCGGCGTGCGCTTCGCAGTACGCATTCTTCGCCGACGTTCACGGTGACGCGCAGCGACGCGCGTGCGCGCGCGATTCGACCACGCGATCGGTCCCGTCCGATCCGCCCCACCGGCGACTTGACGACGAAATATCGTTCAAGTTCAAAACGAACGTTCGAACGAGTCGTACGTGTACTAAAAGGATAATCCGCGACGGATTTCCGCGTCGTCATTTGGCATGATCGGCATTCGTCATCCGAATCTATCCGTCGACATGCCGGGCGCGGCCGCCGTTGCGCCGCGAGTCCGCCGCCCGGGCGTCGTCACGTCGCGCCATGCAAAACAGCACGCTCCAGTTCATTCGCCGCTATCAGAGCATTTCGATGTTCGGCGGCGGCATCGTCGTCACGATCCTGATCCTGATCGCCTGCGGGCTCGGCATCTCGTCGATCGTGTACGGCTATCTGGACGCCGAGCGGCGCAATTTCCTGAACGGCGTCGACGAGACCGCCGAGGAGCTGCAGGTCGCCGAAACCGCATTCGTCAACGACGTGATGAATGCGCAGCTGATCTGGAGCGAGACGGCGCCGGCGCCTGCCGATGTCGTCGACACTTTTTTCACACACGGCCAGGAACTCGCGGTCACACCGTATCAATCGCTCGTGGTCGGCGTGCCCGGCCAGACCGCGCAGCGTGACGAGGTCGCGCGCTATCTGGCGCTGTCGTTCATGCTGCCGCACCTGTGCGCGACGAGTGCGGACAATCGCGCATGCACGGTCGAGGGCTATCACTACAGTACGCGTACCGGCGTATTCGGCATCGTGCCGCGCCCGGCGCGCGACCACCCGGCGCTCGCGACCGCGCGCACGCGCGCGCAATTGCTCGCGGCGCTGCACGTCGATTTCGACGGGCCGATGCCCGCGCAGAGCGATGGCCGGCCGAGCGTGCGCTGGCTGCCGCCTTATGTCGACCCCGTGACGGGCCGCTCGCGCATCCGCATCGCCGCCCAGGCCCGCGCGGGCGGCGGCGCGTTCGCGGTGCTCGTCACCGAATACGCACCGGAGTACCTGCTGTCGTGGCTGCCGGATCGCGGCCTGGCCGGCCGGTTCTTCGTGGCGTCGGCGGACAACCGGCTCATCGCGATCGACCCGGCCGTCGAGCACACCGGCGCGCTGAACGCGCGCCTGCTCGCGCTCGACGTCGCCCGCGGCGACGAGTCGCTCGGCGAGCCGCTGTTTCGCAGCGGCTCGATCGTATTTCGCAGCCGGCTCGCGACGACCGGCTGGACCGTCGCGTACGTGCTGTCGTGGGGCGACGTCGTCCTGGGCGTCGGCGTGCAGGCCGCGGTGCTCGCCGCGGCGACGCTCGTGACGATCGCCGTGATGTGGCTGCTGCTCGTACGCTTTCACCGGCGCGTGCTCGCGCCGGTTTACGCGCGCTCCGCGCGCGTATTCGACAGCGAAGCGCTGTGCCGCAGCGTGATCGCGATGGCGCCGGTCGGCATCGGCCTCGTGTCGTTGTCCGACCGGCGCGTGATGCTCGCGAGCGACGCACTCGTGCAGATGCTGCTGCCGCACGGCGGCGATCACCACGCGCTGTCGGCCCGCGTGCTCGAGCGATACGACGCGTTCGTCGCCGACGGCGGGCGCGGCCGCACGCTGGTGACGGAGCTCGCGGTCGACGCTCACGGCGATGCGCCGCTGCATCTGGAAATCATCGCGCACGCGGCGCGCTATCAGGGCGAGGACGTGCTGATCGCCGTATTCACCGACACGACCGCCCAGCGCCGGCTCGTGCAGCAACTCGAGGAAGCGGTGCGCGCGGCGGATTCCGCGAACGCGGCGAAGTCGTCGTTCCTCGCGGCGACGAGCCACGAGATCCGCACGCCGCTGAACGTGATCCTCGGCAACCTGGAGCTGCTCGAGCGCACCGCGCTCGACGCGTCGCAGCAGAGCCGCGTGCGCACGCTGCGCGCGTCGGCCGAGGGGCTGCTCGCGATCGTCAGCGACATCCTCGATTTTTCGAAGATCGAGGCCGGCGCGATGTCGGTCGAGTCGATCGAGTTCGAATTGATCGCGGTGATCGAGCAGCAGCTCGCCGCGTTCGCGCCGATCGCGAAGGCGAAAGGGCTGCCGCTGTTCGTCGAGATCGACGCGAGCGTCGAGCAGCGCATGCGCGGCGACCCGACGCGGCTCGCCCAAGTGCTCGGCAACCTGCTGAGCAATGCGATCAAGTTCACGAGCGAAGGCCATATCGCCGCGCGCGTCGCAGTGTGGCCCGATGCGCGCGGCGTGCCCGAGGTCGAACTGAGCGTCGAGGACACCGGCATCGGCATCGAGCCCACGCAACGCGCGCGTTTGTTCAAGCCGTTCTCGCAGGTCGACGCATCGATCACGCGCCGCTACGGCGGCACGGGGCTCGGGCTGGCGCTGTGCGATCGGCTGGTGACGGCGATGGGCGGCACGTTGTCGGTCGACAGCACGCCGCAGGTGGGCAGCGTCTTCAGCGTTCATCTGCCGCTGCAGGCCGACATCGCGCCGACACGCCCGCTCGACGCGAGCCGCGGCCACGTGGTACTCGTCGTGTCGCAGGACGAGGCCTGGCGCAAGTTCGTGTCCGCGCATCTGCGCGCATGGGGTTTCGATGTCGCGGTACACGCGAGCCCGGTCGGGATCGCGGCCGAGCTCGTCGCGCGCGCTCGTGCGCTGGTGCTCGTCGGCGATGCCGACCGATGGCGGCGCGACGAACTGGACCGGGCCGGGCACGACACGCCGATCGTGCTGGCAACGCCCGATGGCCCGCTGCAACCGGATGTCGCTGGCCGCACGATTCGCGTATCGAGCTACTCGGTGAACGGGCTGCGCATGGCGCTCGAGCGCACGCTGAGGGCCGGCGGCGAGTCGCCGCATGCGCCGATTGCCGATCCGCACGCGGCTGCGACGGCGCCAGCGGAGTCGTTGCCGCGCGTGCTGGTCGCCGACGATGCCGCGATCAACGGCTCGATTTTCCTCGAGCAGCTGGCTGTGCTCGGCAGTCCGTTCGACTGCGTGTCGTCCGGCGCGGCCGCGCTCGACATGCTCGCGCGCGGCGACTGGGACGTGCTGCTGATCGCCGCGGAGCTTCCCGACATGCTCGCTCGGGAGCTGGTGGAAGCCGTCCATGCGCGCGCGCTGCCGTGCGACGTGATCGTCGTCGCGTCCCATCTGGGCCCCGACGACGCCAGGCTTTATGCCGCGGTGAAGGTGGACTGCGTATTGACGAAGCCGGTGATGCTCGCCGATCTGCGCCGCAGTCTGACGCGGATCGCACGCCGGCGCGGGATCGGTGTGCTGGTGGGCGCAATGAACGAGCGTTGTGTGGTTGGTAAGGCGCGGGCAACCGCGGATATGTCGGGAAGATAAGAAACCGACGCGTCACGGCGGCACAGACCGTCGGCGTCGATCATCGAAGGCAGACACGCCGCGTCGTGCGGGTGCGGTGTGATTTCGACTGAAGGAAGGGTACGGCCGTGCGCTATATGGGAAAGGTGTTCGGGCTGCTGCTTGCGTTCGCGACGTTGCCGGAGAAGTCCCGTCGGGATTTCCTGACCAGGCTGAACGAATTCATGATGATGTCGCCGGCGCAGCGGCGGCGCGTCATTGCCGAGTGGCAGCACGCCGCGGGCGAACGAGCGGGGCAGCCGGACGAGCCGGTGTCCGGACATTAGCGACTGCTGGCGATCGTGTCGCGCAGCACGTTGGATCGACGGCGTCGTCGGCGCCGCCGATCGGTTTTGCGCGAGCGTCGAGCGGCGGCGGATCGTGGCGCAACGCCCTGCGCGGTCATCTCGCCTCGCGACGGGTTCGTGTGGCGATCCTCGCTGCGGCAGGCCGCGAGGTGCGGTTGGCGCAAAGCGCGGCGCACCCGTTATTTTAGAATTGGACCGCGCGCCGCTCGGTCCGCCGAAGGCCGTAACACGAACCGTGTTGCGGAATCGATTCGAATTGCGACGCATTGTGCGACATCGCAGGTCGAGCGCCTGTATCGGGAGAAGAACGCAGATGGATGAATTTTTTGTGCGAGTGTTGGTGGCGGACGATCATCCGGCGTCAGCACTCGGGATGTCCCAGGCGCTCGCTGGGAGCAGCACGATCCGGTTGTTCGGCACTGTCTCGAATTCGACCGATCTGGTGGAAATGCTCGACGCGCAGCAGGCCGACGTGCTGGTCGTCGACTATGTGATGCCGGGCGGCAAGTACGGCGATGGGCTCGTGTTGCTGTCGTTTCTGCAACGGCGCTATCCGGCGCTGCATCTCGTGACGATCACGATGATCGACAACCCGAGCGTGCTGCATGCGATTCAACGGCAGGGCGTCGGCTGCATCCTCAGCAAGTCCGACGCGATTTCGCATCTGGTGGGCGCGGTGCATGCGGCTTACGTCGGCGCGAACTATGTGTCTCCCGTCGTCAAGCAATTGCTGACCTGCACCGAAGCGCCGACCGGCGCGCGGACGCTGACGGCGCGCGAGATCGAGGTCGTGCGGTTGTACGGGGCCGGGCTGACGGTGGGTGAGATTGCCGTCCAGCTGCATCGCAGCAAGCAGACGATCAGCTCGCAGAAGTCGAGCGCGATGAAGAAGCTCGGCATCGTGCGCGACGCGGACCTGATTCGCTATGCGAGCGAACGCGAGCTTCCGGATGCGGGCGGTGCGGATGCACCCGTAAGCGATGCGTAGTCGCCGCATGCGTGCTGCGACGATGCCGATTCGGCGGCGCATCCCGGCCGGTGGTTTCGGCTTCGGCTTCCGGTTCAGCGTAAAGGAGCGCCCATGCCAGCCGAGCTGAAGCGCATCGCGAGTCAGGTCGCGAATGCGGGGCGCAAGCCGTTCGAGCCCGGCCGCGCGCGTCGCTACCAGCAGTTGCTGCTGTACGGCGGCGGCTTCGCGGTGACGCTGTTCATCCTGATGTGCGCGCTGCTCGTCACGCGGCTCGACGTGCAGGACTATCGCGCGCAGGCCCGTTTGACGTTCCTTTATCGCAAGGCGCAATTCTCCCGCACGCTGGAGATGGCCGACATGGTGCTCGCGACCTATGGCGGCAGGATCGAGCAGCTGTGGAATCAGGGCGCGCGGCCGTCTGCCGATGCGCTCGCGCAATTCTCTGCTGCCGGCGGCGTGCTGGGTGCGAGCAACGGCGACGGCAGCGAGACGCTGCTCGCGCTCGCGCGGCTCACGCCGGATCGTCCCGCACCATCGTATGCGCGCTATCTCGGCGCGCTGTTCGGTCTGGTCCGGCAGGACGATCGATCCGGGCACGTGCTGCCGCCGGCGCTCGTGTCCGGCGGCGAACCGCTCGGTGGCTATCTGATCGGGCTCGATGCGCCGTTTCTGGCCGTGCTCGGCACCGAACTCGTGCCGCGCGCGCACACGCTCGAGCCCGGCACCGACCTGCACACGCTGATCGACGGGCTGATGCCGACCGGCATCGCACGGCAGAAGACGCTGATGCAGAGCCGTCCGTTCGTGTTCGATCGACGCCTCGATCCGCTGTCGGGCCGGGTCGTCATGCGCTTCGCGCGCCGGCTCGACGATGCGGCCGGCCGGCCGTTCGGCTGGCTGGTGATCAACGGCTTGCATCGTGTCGACGACGTGATGGCGCCGCGTTCCGACGACGAAGACGTTGCGATCGTCGACGCGCGCCATGACATCGTGTTCGGACGCGAGCGCGACCGGTCGATGATCGAGCGCGCGTTGCACGACGCGCGCGCGCCGCTCGGCGATCACGTCGCGGTGCGGCGCGTCGGCGCGCGCTTCGTCGTCTACGATCGCCTGCCGGGCACAGGCCTCGTGATGATGACGAGCTTCTCGTGGCGCAGCATGGTGCGGGAGATGCGTGTCGGCTTGGGCATCACGTTCGGCGCGGCGCTGCTCGGGATCGTGCTGCTGTGGTCGGCGATCGTGCTGTTCGATCGTCGCGCGCTGCGCCCCGCGCATCGGCGTGCGATCCGCCTGATCGAGAGCGAGGCGTTCAACCGCACGCTGGCCCGTCATGCGCCCGCGGGTTTGTTGCTGCTGTCGGCGGCGGACGGCGAGACGATGGTGCACAACGACGCGGTGCGCGCGTACGACGGCGGCGCGGGCGGCCAGCGGCTCGGCAAGCGCATCTGGGACGCGTACCGCGAGCGCGCGGCGGCCGGCGACGGTCGGCTCGACGTGATGCAGCACGAACTGGCGGTCGAGCAAGCGGACCACGGCAAGGTTTATCTGGCATTGCAGGTCGTACGGACGATGTTCCACGGCGTCGACGTGCTGCTGTGCACGCTGACCGACGTCACCGCGCGCAAGCTGACCGAAGACAAGCTGAAGGAGGCGCGCACCGCGGCCGAGGATGCGAACAAGGCGAAATCGACGTTCCTCGCGACGATGAGCCACGAGATCCGCACGCCGCTGAACGCGATCGTCGGCAATCTCGAATTGATGGCGCGCGCGCAATTGCCGTTGGCGGAACGGCGACGGTTGCAGACGGTGATGTCGTCGTCGGATGCGTTGCTGCACACCATCAACGACGTGCTCGACCTGTCGAAGGCGGAGTCGAACCAGATGGCGCTCGAAGCCGTTCCGTTCGATTTGCGCGCGGTGCTGCACGAAGTTGCGGCGATTTTTCGTGCGCTCGCGGACGCGAAGCATCTGCGGCTCGAATGCGTGATCGCGGCCGGGCTCGGCGACGGGTACGTCGGCGATCCGGCCCGCGTGCGGCAAATCGTTTCGAACCTCGTCAGCAACGCGATCAAGTTCACCGAGCATGGCAGCGTGACGGTCGAAGCGCTGCCGGCAGCCGTGCCGGGGCGCGGTGTGGAAATCGTGGTGCGCGATACGGGCATCGGCATCGAGCCGGACAGCATGCCGACGTTGTTCGACGTCTATGTGCAGACCGATGCGTCGATTTACCGGCGCTTCGGCGGCACGGGGCTCGGGTTGCCGCTGTGCCGGCGTCTCGCACGGCTGATGGGCGGCGACGTGACGGTCGAAAGCCGGCCGGGGGCGGGCGCCGTGTTTACGGCATCGCTGCCGCTGGCCGATGCGCCGTTGCGGGGGCGCGCAGCGGTTGATGCAAGGGCGAGCGGCGCGAAAGGGGCCGGGGCGCGTCGCGCGGAGGTGGCCGGCGCTGAGGCAACTGAGGCTGAGGTAACGGGAGCCGACGCGGCTCGGGTCGACGGAATTGGAGCCGATGGAACTGGGGCCACGGGAACGGAAGCCGACGGAACTGGCGCGGAGGGAACGGAAGCCGAGGCAACTGGAGCCAGCGGAACAGAAGCCAAGAGAACCGGAGCCGACGCAATGGCGGCCGCAACGAGGGCCGCTGCCACACCTACGAATGCAACGAGCCGCCCCGCAGCGACTCCCAAACCGATAGAAACCCATGCCCGCACGTCGGCGCTCTCACCGGTGCAGCCCCCGGCACCGGCATGCAGCGCCGACGTCGAAACGCCGCTGCGCGTGCTCGTCGCGGAAGATCATCCGGCGAGCCGCGCCTTGCTGCGCGACCAGCTCGACGCGCTGCACTGCGATGCGACGCTGGTGTCGAACGGCATCGAAGCGATGCGCGCGTTTTTCGCGCGGCCGTTCGACGTGGTGCTGACCGATCTCGGCATGCCCGAACTCGACGGCTTCGCGCTCGCGAATTGCCTGCGCGAACAGGGTGCAAACGTGCCGGTGATCGCGATGACCGCGCATGCCACGGACGAAGACCGTCGCCGCTGCGCGCAGGCCGGTGCGGTGGAAGTGGTGCTCAAGCCGCTGTCGATCGATGCGCTCGACGCGGTGCTGACGCGGCACGCGAGGCGCGCTGCGGCGGCCCGGTCGTCTACGGGCGATTCTGCCGATTCGGGCGACCGGCCGATACCGCCGATGACCGACGAGATCCGCGAGAATTTGCGGACCGCGACGCTGCTGTCTCTGGCATTGATCGACGACGCGCTGCCGCGCGGAGACGTCGAGCGCATCCGCGTGGAGCTGCATTCGATGCGCGGCGGTTTCGCGCTGGCCGGCGATATCGTCGCTGGCGCCGCTTGCGCGCATGCCGAGCGGATCTTCTCGCAGGGCCGAACCGCCGCGCTGCGGGCGGCATGGCCGGCGTGTCGCGCGGCCATCGAGCGGTCGGCCGAGCGTCTGCGTGCAGCCGGCTCGGGAACAGGGAGCGAGCCCGCGTGAAGCAAGTGGGGCGCGACGCGTCGGCGGCTCGCGACACGACGCGCCTCGCACCGCTCAGCCGTCGCGAAAGATCTCCGCGTAGGCGCTCAGCGCAGGCACTCCGCCGAGATGCGCATACAGCACCTTCGATCCCGGCTCGAATTCCCCGCGACGCACCATGTCGATCATCCCGTGCATCGATTTGCCTTCGTAGACGGGGTCCGTCAACACGCCTTCCAGACGCGCGCACAGCCGGATCGCCTCCAGCGTGCCGTCGTTCGGCAACCCGTACTCGGGGCCCGCGTAGCGCGTGTCGAGCACGACGTCCGCGTCTGCGATCGGCCGGCCGAGTTCGACCAGTTCGGCCGTATGCCGCGCGATGCGGGTGATCTGCTCGCGCGTGCGCTCGGGCGTTGCCGATGCGTCGATGCCGATCACGCGATCCGCGCGTCCGTCGGCCGCGAAGCCGACCACCATCCCCGCCTGCGTGCTGCCGGTCACCGAGCACACCACGACGTAATCGAACCGGAAGCCGAGCTGCGCCTCCTGTTCGCGCACCTCCTCTGCGAAGCCGACGAAGCCGAGCCCGCCGAGCGGATGCTCGGAGCAGCCGGCCGGAATCGGATAGGGCTTGCCGCCGGCCTGCCGGACGCTTTCCATCGCATCTTCCCAGCTGCGGCGAATGCCGATGTCGAAGCCGTCGGCGACGAGCCGCACGTCGGCGCCCATCATGCGCGACAACTGGATGTTGCCGACGCGATCGTAGACCGGATCGTCGTAGTTGACCCAGTGCTCCTGCACGAGCACGCACTTCATCCCGAGATGCGCGGCGACGGCCGCGACCTGGCGCGTTTGATTCGACTGCACGCCGCCGATCGACACGAGCGTGTCGGCGCCTTGCGCGAGTGCATCGGGGATCAGGTATTCGAGCTTGCGCGTCTTGTTGCCGCCGAACGCGAGACCGCTGTTGCAGTCCTCGCGCTTTGCATACAGCTCGACCTTGCCGCCGAGGTGCGCGCTCAGGCGCTTGAGCGGCTGGATCGGCGTCGGGCCGAACGTGAGCGGGTAGCGGGGAAAACGTTGCAGGTTCATCGACGGGCTCCGAAGGACGGTGGGCGGAAGCGCGGAGGCGTGATGCGTGTTGTGCCGCGCGCTGATCGAAAAATGATAGGCAAGAGCGCGAGAAATGAGCTTGCGAAGTAAATGGGCGTTGGCCTACGTTATCATTCAAACTGCAATGCGTGGAGCAATTCTGATTCGTAAAAACGCCAGGAGGCGCAATGAAATTAACTCGTGGTCGCGCGTCGCCCGTCGATGCCGCGCCGGCGCTCGATCGCATCGACCGCGCGATCCTCAAGCAACTGCAGCAGGACGCGTCGATCTCGAACGTGCGCCTCGCCGCGCGCGTGAAGCTGAGCGCGCCGGCGTGCCTGCGGCGCGTGGAGCGGCTCAAGGAGATGGGGTTGATCCGCGGCATCGTTGCGTTGCTCGACCCGAAGCCGCTCGGCGCCGGGATGCTGGTCGTGATCGGTTTCGTGCTCGACCGCTCGACGCCCGAAGCGTTCGCCGCGTTCGAGAAGGCTGCGCAGAAGGTGTCGGGATGCGTCGAATGTCACGTGGTGACGGGCGAATTCGACTACTTCATGCTGGTCCGCACGCGCGACAACGAGAGCTTCAATCGGCTGCATGCGGAGCAACTGCTGTATCTGCCCGGCGTGCGCCAGGTGCGCTCGTTCATGGTGCTCAAGGAAATTCTGTCGACGCACGCGCTGCCGATATAGCGGCGCGTGACGTTCGCCGCGCGGTGCGAATGCCGCCCGCATCCGCCCGCCGCGACAGCGACAGCGACGGAACGACCATCGTGCGCCAGGACCGCTCGTCCATCGTGCTCAAGGAAATCCTGTCGACGCACGCGTTGCCGATATAGCGCGGCGTGGCTTCCGCCGCGCAACGCTAACGCCGTCCGCGCCCGGCCGCCGCGACAGCGCCGCATGGCCCGTCATCACGCCGCCGCCGCATGCCGGCGGCCCGCACGCACCGTCACGACGCGTAATTGGGCGTTCGCGTATGCTCGACCCGGCGGCGGCCGGTGCCGCCGCGAGCCGGATCATTCATTCGTGCGACGACCATCAACGAGCGAGGGCACCATGGCTGGACAAACAATGGCGGAATACCTGGCGAAGACGCTGGCGGCAGCGGGCGTCGAGCGCATCTGGGGCGTGACGGGCGACAGCCTGAACGGGCTGTCGTTCAGCCTCGCCCAGATGGGCTCGATCCGCTGGATGCATACGCGGCACGAGGAAAGCGCGGCATTCGCGGCCGGCGCGGACGCCGCGTCGAGCGGACGTCTCGCCGTGTGCGCCGGCAGCTGCGGGCCGGGCAACCTGCACCTGATCAACGGCCTGTACGATTGCCATCGCAACCACCAGCCGGTGCTCGCGATCGCGGCGCACATTCCGTCGACCGAGATCGGCCTCGGCTACTTCCAGGAGACGCACCCGCAGGAGTTGTTCCGCGAGTGCAGCCATTTCGCGGAACTCGTAACCAACGCGTCGCAGTTTCCGCGCGTGCTCGCGCGCGCGATGCGCACCGCGATCGAGGAGCGCGGCGTCGCGGTGATCGTGCTGCCGGGCGACATTGCGCTCGGCGACGGCCCGCAGGAGCCGCCATCGTGGAGCGTATCGGCGCCGCCGTCGATCCTCCCCGCGGACGCCGATCTCGACCGGCTCGCGGCGCTGCTCAACGAATCGGACGCGGTGACGCTGCTCTGCGGCAGCGGCACGCAGGGCGCGCACGACGAAGTGGTCGCGCTCGCCGACATGCTCGGCGCGCCGGTCGTGCATGCGCTGCGCGGCAAGCAGTTCGTCGAATGGGACAACCCGTTCGACGTCGGGATGACGGGGCTGATCGGCTTCAGCTCCGGCTATCACGCGATGGAGTCGTGCGACACGCTGCTGATGCTCGGCACCGACTTTCCGTATCGGCCGTTCTATCCGGCCCACGCGAAGATTGCGCAGATCGACTGGAAGGGCTCGCAGCTCGGCCACCGCGCCCCGCTCGCGCTCGGGCTCGTCGGCACCGTGAAGGAGACGATCGCGGCGTTGCTGCCGCGCCTCACGCGCAAGACGCAGCGGCACTTCCTGGAGAACGCGCTGAAGCACTACGCGGCCGCCCGCAAGAGCCTCGACGATCTCGCCGTGCCGGAGCCGCCGGGCCGCGCGATCCATCCGCAGTATCTGACGAAGCTCGTCGACGAAATCGCTGGGGAGGACGCGATCTTCACGGCCGACGTCGGCACGCCGACGCTATGGGCCGCGCGCTACCTGACGATGAACGGCAAGCGGCAGCTGCACGGGTCGTTCAATCACGGCTCGATGGCCAACGCGATGCCGCAGGCGCTCGGCGCACAGGGCGCGCATCCGGGGCGGCAGGTGGTGTCGCTGTCCGGCGACGGCGGGCTGTCGATGCTGCTCGGCGATCTGCTGACCGCGCGCCAGCTCAATCTGCCGATCAAGGTCGTCGTGTACAACAACAGCCTGCTCGGCTTCGTGTCGATGGAGTTGAAGGCCGCCGGCTATCTCGACACCAACGTCGATCTGAGCGCGACCGATTTCGCGGCGATCGCGAAAGGCGCGGGGATCTTCAGCGTGCGCGTCGAGCATTCGGAGAACGTCGCTCAAGCGCTGCGCAGCGCGTTCGAGCACGACGGGCCGGCGCTCGTCGACGTCGTCACGTCGAAGTACGAGCTCGCGATGCCGCCGAAGATCGAACTCGCGCATGCAAAGGGCTTCAGCCTGTTCATGCTGCGCGCGATCCTGAGCGGTCGCGGCGACGAGATCGTGGAACTCGCGCGGACAAATCTGCGCTGAGGGGCGGGGTGGGGGCGCGGCG
>NZ_PQMX01000130.1:0-8297 GCF_004368385.1 Burkholderia sp. B10
CCCCTCGACTTCCCCCAAGCTCCCGCGCTAAATAGCGATATAGCCTCGCGCCCCTCAGCCGGAGTCCCGCCCCGCATGCATTCCGTCCTCACGCTTCTTTCGCATCGCCCCGTCGAAGGGCTCGTCGCCAACCACGCCGATTACGCGCACAGCCACGGCTACCGCCACGCGGTCGTCGACAGCGCGCACATCTACGGCGAGCGTCAACAAGTGCTTCACAAGTACCACGCGATCATCGCGCAGCTCGCGGCGATGGAGCCGCAGGCATTGCTTCTCGTGCTCGACCCATTCTCCGTCGTACTGGCCCGGCACGCACTGCCGGAGATCGCCGACGGCTACGACGCGATCGTCACCACCCAGACGCCGACGTCGCCATTACCCGCGCCCAGCGGCATGATCTTCCGCAACGTCCCCGACGTTCGCGAGCGCTTGCGGCGTCTTACGGTCGAACTCGGCAAGTGGGCGATGCATCTGCCCGAGCGGCAGAACGAATGCGAAGCGACGCTGCTCGCCGAACACTTCCCGCCGTTGCCGTTCGATCAGCCGCTGTCGAACCGCCATTACGCATCGGCCCAGACCGTGTGGCGCGACGGCCATGCAATCGACGTGGTCGTGAGCGCGCGTCCGCTCGTCGCGCATCAGGCGCCCGAATGGCGGCAGATCGACGGCGTATGGGCGCCGACGCCCGACTACGACTTCCGCTACGTGCTCGCGCTCGTCGACGATGCGGCGCGCGTGCTGCATGGCGAACAGCCGCACGCGATGGCCGACTGGCGCGCCGCGCAACAGCGCACGCGCGAGCCGGTGCGGCATCTGAATCCGCAGGCGCGCATTGCATTCGTGAGCCTGCATACGTCGCACATCGCCGGCTACGGCGATCTGCACGAAGAGAACTTCGTTCGCTATTGCACGCGACACGGCTACGCGTACCACGCCTATCGCGAGCCGCCGTCGTTCCTGCCGCCCGGCGTCGACGCGAACTGGGCCAAGCTGCATCTGATTCGCGAACACCTGCCGCAGCACGACTTCGTGTTCTGGGTCGATGCCGACATCCTCGCGATCGACCAGCGTCAGCCGGTCGACGGCGTGATCGACGGCCGCGATTTCGTGATCGGCACCGATCACACGGCCTGGGCGATCAACTCCTGCATGATCGGCGTGCGCAACGTCGCGCCGATGCATGAACTGGTCGGCCGCATATGCGCCCGCATCGAGAGCTTCGACGACCGCTCGTCGGTATACGCGAGCGGCGGCGACCAGCAGGCGATCTACGTCGAACTGCTGGCGGCCGGCATGATCGATGCGCGCTACATCGTCGATGCGACGTCGCTCGCATCGTCGCCGGTCTATGCGACGCGCGACAGCTGCTTCGTCCATTTCCCCGCGCAGCACAATCACTATCGCGCGGTGTCGATGCAAGTGTGGGACCGGCTGAGCCGCGAGCGCTGACACGACGCGCGGCCGCCGATGCCGCGCGTTGAAGCCAAAACGAAAGGGTGCCTGTAAGGATCGAGCGACGCGCAGACCTCGCACGCTGCGGCTCGTCGTTGCATGCACAGCAGCATGCTTCCGGAAAAAAATGCGACGACGCGCGCCATCCGGCACGCCAGGTGCCCGTTCAATACGAAAAATTACGCATAAAAATCAGCGGCCTATCGGGCGAACGGAATTTCATGTTCTGTTGCGCTGCAAAAAATAATTAATCGCCTTATGCTGGTTAACCCGATAGCGCTTGAGCGGCATCAATCTTTGTTCTGATTCCGCTTTACATTTTGCCAACATTGTCGATCCACGAAATCTATCTGTCGATTTGATTTCGTTCCTTCGTCGCGTCTGTTCCCGATGCAGCGCGCGACCCACCCAGGGCCTGTTGACATGCATGAGTTCCCCTTTCTGAGCCTGGCGATCTGGGCTCCGATCCTGTTCGGCGCGTGTTTGCTGCGCGCCGGTTCCGACGATCGCGTACATCGCATCAGAGTGATCGCGCTCGTCGGCGCGCTTGCCGGCCTGGCCGCGGTCGTGCCGCTCGTCGCCGGTTTCGACGCGCATTCGGCCGCGATGCAGTTCACCGAATCGCGCGACTGGCTGGCCGCTTTCCACGCCGGCTGGCGCGTGGGCATCGACGGTGCGTCGCTGTGGCTCGTCGTGTTGACGGCGTTCACGACGCCCGTCGTCGTGATCGCCTCGTGGGAGTCCGTCACGGTGCGCGTCGCGCAGTACTACGCGTCGTTCCTGATCCTCTCCGGGCTGATGGTCGGCGTGTTCGTCGCGCAGGACGGGCTGCTGTTCTTCATCTTCTTCGAAGCGACGCTGATCCCGCTGTATCTGCTGATCGGCACGTGGGGCAGCGAGCGTCGCGTCTATGCCGCGGTGAAGTTCTTCTTCATGTCGTTCGCCGGTTCGCTGTTGCTGCTGATGGCGATGCTGTACCTGTCAGCGAAGTCGCATACGTTCGACATGAACGCATGGCGCACGCTGCAGCTCGGCTTCACGCCGCAGCTGCTCGTGTTCCTCGGCTTCTTCGCCGCGTTCGCGGTCAAGGTGCCGATGTGGCCGGTTCACACGTGGCTGAGCGACGTCTACAAGGACGGCCCGACCGGCGCCGCGCTGATGCTCGCGATGCTCAAGCTCGGCGGCTACGGCTTCCTGCGCTTCGCGCTGCCGATCACGCCGGACGCGAGCCACTTCTTCGCGCCGGCCGTGATCGCGCTGTCGCTGTTCGCGATCGTCTACGCAAGCCTGATCGCGCTGGCGCAGACCGATCTCGGCAAGCTGCTCGCGTATTCGACGGTCGCGCACATGGGCATCGTCACGCTCGGGCTGTTCCTGTTCAACCGCATCGGCGTCGAAGGCGCGATCGTGCAGCTGGTGTCGTACGGCTTCGTCGCGGGCGCGATGCTGCTGTGCGTGAGCGTGCTGG
This sequence comes from Burkholderia sp. B10, assembly GCF_004368385.1. Classification (NCBI taxonomy): domain Bacteria; kingdom Pseudomonadati; phylum Pseudomonadota; class Betaproteobacteria; order Burkholderiales; family Burkholderiaceae; genus Burkholderia; species Burkholderia sp. B10. The sequence goes on from NZ_PQMX01000130.1 coordinate 2,921, forward strand.
TCGATCGCACGAAGCAGCGCGAGATCGCCGCGTACGGCGGCGTGGCCGGCGTGATGCCGCGCTTCGCGACCTTCTCGATGCTGTTCGCGATGGCGAACATCGGCCTGCCGGGCACCTCGGGCTTCGTCGGCGAGTTCATGGTCATCATGGGCGCGATCCGCATGAACTTCTGGATCGGCGCGATCGCGGCGCTGACGCTGATCCTCAGCGCGTCGTACACGCTGTGGATGGTCAAGCGCGTGATCTTCGGCAAGGTCGCGAGCCCGCGCATCGCGAAGCTCGCCGACCTCGGCCGGCGCGAGGTCGTGCTGTTCGCGTCGCTCGCGCTGATCGTGCTGATGGTCGGCGTCGATCCGAAGCCGTTTACCGACGCGATCGACCCGACGGTCGGGCGGCTGATCGAAGACGCGAGCCATTCGAAGCTGCCTGCCGGCGACGACGCCGCGCCGGCACGACCCGCCTACATGGCCGCCGCGCACGGCTGACCGGTGGACGCCGCGCGCAGCGGCCGCCTCGTCAGACGAATGCGATGGTTGCGCGCACATCCAGTGGCGCGGCGCTTGTCGCGCCGGCTTCCGGCACGCGGCCGGCTGCGTGAAATTGCCCCGCGACAATGTGTCTCACATCGGATTTTGCAATGATGATTTGTCGTACATCAAGGTTTTTGCTTGCGTCCGGGCGACGTATGATGCGGCCACTTTCGTGGATCGAATGCGCATCGGGCATACGCAAACGGTTTCAATGACTCTCGGGCTGTGTGATGAAAAGAAGAGCTTCAAGAGGCTGGGCGGCGCTGATGTCAATCGGCGCGGCACTGAGCCTGTCAGGCTGTAATTTTGACGTACTTAATCCGAAAGGAAGCGTCGGCGCTGCCGAAAAGGCGCTGATCGCGACGTCGACATGGGCGATGCTGATCGTCGTCGTGCCGGTGATCCTGCTCACGCTGTACTTCGCGTGGCGTTATCGCGCGTCGAACCGCAACGCGACCTATGCGCCGCACTGGTCGCACTCGACCGCGATCGAAGTCGTGATCTGGACGGTCCCGACGCTGATCATCCTGTTCCTCGGCGTGCTCACGTGGAAGACCACGCACGAGCTCGATCCGTACAAGCCGCTCGAATCGGCGGTCAAGCCGATCGACGTCGAAGTCGTCGCGCTCGACTGGAAGTGGCTGTTCATCTATCCGGAGCTCGGCATCGCGTCGGTGAACCAGCTGGCGATTCCGGTCGGCACGCCGGTGAACTTCCGCATCACGTCGGACTCGGTGATGAATTCGTTCTTCATCCCGCAGCTCGGCGGCCAGGTGTACGCGATGGCCGGCATGCAGACGCGCCTGCATCTGATCGCCGACGAAGCCGGCGACTACGCGGGCACGTCGGCCAACTTCAGCGGCCGCGGCTTCTCCGACATGAAGTTCCGCACGCTCGCCGAGCCGCGCGAGCAGTTCGACGCGTGGGTGCAGAAGGTGAAGGCTTCGCCCGACCGGCTCGACGCCACCGTGTACGGCACGGTCGCGCAGCCGAGCGAGAAGGCGCCGGTGCGCTACTTCTCGTCGGTCGATCCGAAGCTGTTCCACAACATCATCGCGAAATACAACGATGGCCACGTCCTCGACCTGAAGGACGCCGCCTGCGGCACGAAGGGGTAACGCATGTTCGGCAAACTCACACTATCGGCGATCCCGTTCGATCAGCCCATCATCATGGGAGCCGGCGGCTTCATGGGGCTCGTCGTGCTGGGCATTCTCGCCGGCCTCACGATCACCGGCCGCTGGAAGTGGCTGTGGACGGAATGGTTGACGACGGTCGACCACAAGCGACTCGGCGTGATGTACATCATCGTCGCGCTGATCATGCTGCTGCGCGGCTTCGCCGACGCGATCATGATGCGCCTGCAGCTCGCGCTCGCCTACAACTCGCCCGGCTACCTGCCGCCGCATCACTATGACCAGGTCTTCACCGCCCACGGCGTGATCATGATCTTCTTCATGGCGATGGTGTTCATGGTCGGTCTGATGAACCTGATCGTGCCGCTGCAGATCGGCGCGCGCGACGTCGCGTTCCCGTTCATCAACTCGCTGTCGTTCTGGATGACGGCGGTCAGCGCGATCCTGATCAACGTGTCGCTCGTGATCGGCGAATTCGCGCAGACGGGCTGGCTCGCGTATCCGCCGTTGTCGGAGCTGCAGTTCAGTCCGGGGGTAGGGGTCGACTACTACCTGTGGGCGCTGCAGATCTCGGGCGTCGGCACGCTGCTGACCGGCGTGAACTTCTTCGTGACGATCCTGAAGATGCGCGCACCGGGCATGTCGCTGATGAAGATGCCGGTGTTCACGTGGACGGCGCTCTGCACCAACGTGCTGATCATGGCGTCGTTCCCGATCCTGACCGCGACGCTCGCGCTGCTCGGCCTCGACCGTTACCTCGGCATGCACTTCTTCACGAACGAAGCCGGCGGCAACGCGATGCTGTACCTGAACCTGATCTGGGCGTGGGGCCATCCGGAGGTGTACATCCTGATCCTGCCCGCGTTCGGCATCTTCTCGGAAGTCATCGCGACGTTCTCGAAGAAGCCGCTGTTCGGCTACAAGACGATGGTCTACGCGTCGTGCGCGATCATGGTGCTGTCGTTCCTCGTGTGGCTGCATCACTTCTTCACGATGGGTTCCGGTGCGAACGTGAACGCGTTCTTCGGGATCATGACGATGATCATCGCGATCCCGACCGGCGTGAAGGTGTTCAACTGGCTGTTCACGATGTATCGCGGCCGGATCGAATTCACGACGCCGGTGCTGTGGACGATCGGCTTCATGGTGACGTTCACGCTCGGCGGGATGACCGGTGTGATGATGGCGATCCCGGGCGCCGACTTCGTGCTGCACAACAGCCTGTTCCTGATCGCGCACTTCCATAACGTGATCATCGGCGGCGTGGTGTTCGGCTATCTCGCTGGCTTCAACTACTGGTTCCCGAAGGCGTTCGGCTTCAAGCTGAACGAGAAGCTCGGCAAGGCGGCGTTCTGGTTCTGGCAGATCGGCTTCTACGTCGCGTTCGTGCCGCTGTACGTGCTCGGCTTCATGGGCATGACGCGTCGTCTGAACCACTACGACAACCCGGCATGGCATCCGTGGCTGCTGGTCGCCGCGTTCGGCGCCGTGCTGATCGCGATCGGCATCGCGTGCCAGCTGCTGCAGCTCGTCGTCAGTATCCGCAACCGCAACCTGCCGGCCTATCGCGACACGACGGGCGACCCGTGGGGCGGCCGTACGCTGGAATGGGCGACCTCGTCGCCGCCGGCCGACTACAACTTCGCGGTGCTTCCGCAGGTGCGCACGCTCGACGCGTATGCCGACATGAAGGCGCGCGGCGACGCCCGGCCGAACCCGGCAGCGATCCGCGACATCCACATGCCGTCGAATACCTGCGCGGGCCTGGTGATCGCGATCTTCAGCCTGGTACTCGGTTTCGCGCTGGTGTGGCACATCTGGTGGATGGCGATCGGCGGGCTGATCGGGATCGTCGCGACGCTGGTGATCTACAGCTCGCGCAATAACGACGGCTACTACATCCCGGCATCGAAGGTGCGCAAGATCGAAGAGAAGCAACCGGCGGCGCGCGTGTCGACGCGTGTCGACGTGGAACTGGAGGCCAACTGATGCTGCAGAAAACCTTGAGCGCAACCTTGCTCGAGCACGACGACCATCCGCCGTCGCACTCGGTGTTCGGCTTCTGGCTGTACCTGATGACGGACTGCGTTATCTTCGCGGCGCTGTTCGCGACCTTCGCGGTGCTGGGCAACCAGACCGCGGGCGGTCCGACCGCGAAGGACCTGTTCGACATCCCGGGCGTCGCGGTGGAAACCGCCGCGCTGCTGCTGTCGAGCATCACGTACGGCTTCGCGATGCTGGCCGGCTACAAGCAGCGGCGCGGTGCGCTGCTCGGGTGGCTCGCGGTCACGTTCGTGCTCGGCGCCGCGTTTCTCGCGATGGAGCTGCGCGAGTTCTCGCACCTGATCGCGGACGGCGCGGGCCCGCAGCGTAGCGCGTTCCTGTCGGCGTTCTTCACGCTGGTCGGCACGCACGGGCTGCACGTAACCGCCGGCCTGTTGTGGATGATCGTGCTGGCCGGACAGATCGTGCTGCGCGGCGGCGATCTGACCGATCGCGATCTGCGGCGCCTGACGTGCCTGAGCCTCTTCTGGCACTTCCTGGACATCGTCTGGATCTGCGTGTTTTCCTTTGTCTATCTCGCGAGCGTGATCTAAATGGCTCATTCGCATTCGTCTCAAATGGAAGAAGGGCACGGCAGCGTTGGCGGCTATTTCGCCGGTTTCATCCTGTCGGTGCTGCTGACGGCCGCGTCGTTCGGCCTCGTGTTGGGCGGCGTGCTGTCGCCGCATGCGTCGCTGATCGCGCTGGCCGCGCTCGCGTTCGTGCAGATCGTCGTGCACCTCGTGTACTTCCTGCACATGAACGGCTCGTCGGGCCAGCGCTGGAACGTGATGGCGTTCAGCTATACGGTGCTGACCGCGGCGATCCTGATCGTCGGCACGTTGTGGGTGATGCACAACGTCAGCATGAACATGATGTCGCGTTGAGCGACGGCGCGCCGCAGCGGATCTGCTGCGGCGCGCATCTCATGTAAGGAAGGGCGGCACGCGAGTGCCGCCTTTTTTCATTCGGCGCGTGCAGTTCGCGCGGAACTCGGCGGCGAGGCGGCGCTTCGCGTTGTCCAGGCCCGCCGGGGAGTAGGGGCTCGCGTATGCGGGCCAGCCGGCCGGCGCAAATACTGGCGTCAATTGTTACGAGACGTTAGCTCGCATGTGCGGCTGCGATGCCGCGAATCAGTTCTTACAAAGTGGAAATATGCGGTGAGGCGGCTTGTCGCTATAGTCGAATCACACATCACACGACTCGAAGAGGATCCATGAAGACTTTGCGTGTTGCCTCGCTCTTGACCGGTATGACGGCCTTGCTCGTGTCGGGCGCAGCAATGGCGGGAGTCAACGTCGGTATCAACGTCGGCGTGCCGGCGCCGGTCTACGTCGCTCCGGCGCCGGTGTACGCGCCGCCTCCTCCTCCGCCGCCGGTCGTCTACCAGCCGGCACCGGTCTACGCACCGGCGCCTGTTTATGCGCCCGCGCCGGCCATCGTGATCGGCTGGCATGGCGACCGTTACTGGGATGGCCGCCGCTACTGGGGCCGCGACGAGTGGTATCGCCATCATGGCCGCGGCTGGGATCGCGGGCATGGGCACTGGGACAACGGGCGTCACAACGGCTGGCGGTGATTGGTTGAGGTGCGCCGAGTCGCTCGAGCGGCGCGAGCAGGTCGGGCGTCCGAGCACCGGAGCACCGACTGGCCGGGCACCCAAGCACC